>JBCBXS010000117.1:0-7624 GCA_039816475.1 Pseudomonadota bacterium
ACGCGCAGGCTTTTGCTTGCCGAGGATTGTGATCTCGAGTTCGCGGCCCTCTTCGGCGAAGTCCGGTTCGACCATTGCAAGCGCAATCGACTGGCCTGTGCGCCAGCCGTAGCCGCCGGAGGTCGCGCGTCCGACGAGCTTGCCGCCCGCAAGGATCGGCTCGTTGCCGCGTGGGTCTGCGTCCGTGATGCCGTCAACGGCGAGCGTCACGAACGTCCAGCGCCGCCCACGCTCGTCTGCCGCCAGCAAACCGTCGCGGCCCAGGAAGTCACCTTTTTGAGACTTGATGAAGCGGTCGAGCCCGGACTCGTAGGCTGAATACTCGATCGAGAGCTCGCGGCCCAACGTGCGGTACGACTTCTCAATCCGCATCGTGTCCATTGCACGGATCCCGAAGGGGCAGATGCCGAAGTCCTCGCCGGCTGCCATAAGCGCATCAAAGATCGTCGTCTGCATCCCAATCGGGTGATGCAGTTCCCAGCCGAGTTCGCCGACGAAGTTGACGCGCAGTGCGTCGGCCGAAGCCGGCCCGACGGAGATCGGCTTGCCCGTCAACCACGGAAACTGATCGTTGCCGAGGTCCGTGCGCGTCACCCGCTGGAGGACATCGCGTGACTTCGGCCCGGCGAGGACGAGGACGCCATTGGCGTCCGTGATCGGTGTGAGCGTCACGCTGCCATCGGCGGGCAGCAACTTGCCGAGGGTGTCGTGGTCGTGCCGTTCGAGCGCGCCGGCTGAGACGAGGTAGAAGCCGTCCGGCTTGCGGTAGACGGTGAACTCGGACCGCACACCGCCGTGTTTGGTGAGCAGGTGGCAGAGCGCCAACCGCCCGTCGCGCTTCGGGATCGCGTTGGCGAAGATGCTGTCGAGCCAGGTCGCGGCACCAGGCCCCGTCACGCGGCACTTCGCAAACGCCGACATGTCGAGCAGGCCGACACCTTCGTGGACGGCTCGCACTTCCTCGCCGACGAACGCAAACCAGTTCGAGCGACGGAACGACCAGCGCTCGCGCACACGGCCGGTGTGGTCGGGCTCCGGATGGTTTTCGCCGAGGAGCACGTCACCGGCCCCGCGCTCGGCTTCGGGAAGCTCATAGCCCTCCGGCGCGAACCAATTGGCCCGCTCCCATCCGTAAACCGAGCCAAAGACACCGCCGCGCGCCTGCAGCCGGCTGTGCACCGGCGACACCTTCAGCGGCCGCCCGGCCTGGCGTTCCTCGTCCGGATAGTGCGTCGTGAAGACGTTGGCGTAGGCCTCCTCGGTCTTCGCGCGGAGATAACCTTCGGTGGCGTAGGGGCCGAAGCGGCGCGGGTCGACGCCCATCATGTCGATGGTCGGTTCACCGTCGACGATCCACTCCGCCAACTGCCATCCCGCGCCGCCGGCAGCCGTCACGCCAAACGAGTGGCCCTCGTTCAGCCAGACATTTGGCAGGCCCCAAGCCGGGCCGACGATCGGAGAGCCATCGGGCGTATAGGCGATCGCGCCGTTGTAGACCTTCTTGATGCCGACTTCGCCGAACGCCGGGACGCGCGCGATGGCCGTTTCGATATGCGGGGCGAGGCGATCCAGGTCCTCCTGGAACAGCTCGTACTCAGACGCGTCGGACGGCCCGTCGAGGTAGCAGTTCGGCGCGCCTTTCTCGTAAGGCCCGAGCAGAAGGCCGCCGTTTTCTTCGCGCATATACCAGGAGCTGTCGCTCTCGCGGAGCACGCCCATCTCAGGCTCGCCGCGCGCCTGCCGCTCGAGGATCGCGGGATGCGGCTCCGTGACGATGTATTGGTGCTCGACGGGAATGACTGGAATGTCGATGCCGAGCATCGCGCCGGTGCGCCGCGCATAGTTACCGCTGGCCGAGACGATGTGCTCGCAGCGGACCGGGCCCGCGTCCGTCTCGACGATCCAATGCGCGCCGTCGCGTTTGAACCCGGTAACCGTCGTGTTGCGCACAATCTCAGCGCCGCGGCTGCGCGCGCCCTTGGCAAGCGCCTGCGTGAGATCAGCCGGTTGAATATAGCCGTCGTCCGGATGCTGGATCGCCCCCAAGAGCCCATCCGTTTCGCACAGCGGCCAGATCTCACGGATCTGGCCCGATGAGAGCAGACTAACCCGCACGCCGAGCGTGTCTGCGATGCCCTTGTAGGCCAGATACTCGTCCCAGCGATCGCGGGTCCGGGCGAGGCGGATGTTCGAGACCTGGCTGAAACCGACGGGCTGGCCGGTCTCAGCTTCAAGCTCCGAATAGAGCTTCACGGAGTACTTGTGGATCTGGCCGACCGAGTAGGACAGGTTGAACAGCGGCAGGAGGCCGGCTGCATGCCACGTCGAACCGGACGTCAGCTCTTTCCGCTCAATCAGCAGGCAGTCGTCCCAGCCCTTTTTTGCCAGGTGATAGAGCGTCGACACACCAACCACGCCGCCGCCGACGACGACCACCTTCGCTTCAGCCCGCATCGCGCTCTCCCCGAGCCTGAATTTCGGCCGCCCATCATAATCGTCTGACGGTCACGCAGTGGGCGAACCGACCGCAAGTTCGTCACGTTGAAACCTCAGCGTGTCGATATCGCTTTGGTCTCGTCTGACGGCGTCGCGACAAACGCTGCTCATGCGCCGACGTGGGCGACGGATTGGCGGCAGGGACGACGTTAACTGAGGGTTCGACTGTGGTTCGGGCCCAGAAAGTCGGGGTCGGCGCGGTCCACGTAGTTGGATGTCAACCGGTCGCACCCCATACTGAGGGAACTTTGATGGGGCAGGACCGAACATCGTTTCATGAGCGATCGCGTGAAAACGTCTGATTTGGAGGATCCCGTGGTCCGCCGAGATCAAGTGAGGGTGTTGCGCCCAGACGATCATCCGTCCGCGCCGGAAGGCCCGCAGACGACGGACAGGTCAGGTTCGCCGGAAGCCGAGCCGCAGAGTAAGCGCTCGTTCGCCGGCGGCGTGAAATGGCTGGGTCTGCAACTCGCCCGCGCGATCCTGCCACTGATCGTGCTCGCAGCCGCCGTCGCCGGCTTTCAGTACCTGAAAGCGACGAAGCCCGTACCGCCGAAACAGACGCCGCAGGAGACACGCTTTGCGGTCTCCGTCGTCCCGGTCTCCATTCAGGATGTGCGCCCGAAGATCACTTTATACGGGACGGCCGTCGCAGCTCGCGAGGTCGAGCTGAGGGCGCTCGTGGCCGGCCGCATCATCGATACGGGTGACGGTTTGAAGAACGGCGCCATCGTCGAACGCGGCGCGCCGCTGGTGACGATTGATCCGTTCGAGTTTGAAACGAACATCCGCGAAACAGAAGCGCAGCGCGCCGAAACCCTCGCCAAGATCGAAGAGTTGAAAGCACAGCGCGCCGTTGAAGAAGCGAACCTGAAGTTCGCGGAAGAGCAATTGAAGCTCGGCCAACGTGATCTCGATCGTGCTGCAACACTCGCCCGTCGGGGTAACCTGACAGCGCGGGCGCAGGACGATCGTCGCTTGATCGTCTCGCAGCGGCGTCAGACGGTTGCGCAGGGCCGCAACAATCTCATCGTGACCGACGCGCGCATCAAGCAGCAGGAAGCCGCCCTGCAACGCCTCGACAACACGCTCGGTCAGCGCCGTCAGCGGCTGGCTGAGACCAAGCTTGTTGCACCATTCGATGGCTACGTCAGCGAAGTGAACGCCCAGGTCGGCCGCATGGTCTCGACCAACGACAAGGTCGCCGTTCTGATTGATCGCAACCGTATGGACGTTCGCTTCACGCTCACTGACGCTCAATTCGGTCGTCTCGCGGGCGAAGGTTCGGTGGTTGGCCGCGAGGTCAAGGTCAACTGGTCCGTCGGTGGCGCGACGTTTACCTACGCCGCTGTCATTGACCGGATCGCAGCCCGGGTCGAGTCGAGCTCCGGCGGCGTCGACGTTTATGCACGTGTAAGCGATCCGGCGAAGGACGTCCCACTCCGCGCCGGCGCGTTCGTGCAAGTCGTCTTCGACGACATCCTCTACGAGAACGTCATCGGTGTCCCGTCGTCATCACTCTATGACCAATCGAAGGTCTACATCGTCGAGGACGGGCGGCTCGCAAGCCGCACAGTCAAGGTGGTCGGTGCAGGTGAGGCCGGGCTCCTCGTGCGCGGCGATCTCAAGCCGGGTGATCAGGTTCTGAAGACGCGGCTGTCGCTGACCGGCGACGGCGTCCCCGTCGAGGTGCGCTAAGCCATGGCCCCCCGCAGCGGCAATCGCGCCCTGCCGCCCGGCAGCGGCCTCATTTCACTGTTCGCGCGCCACAGCACGGCGCCGAACCTGCTGATGCTCACGCTGATCCTCATCGGCTTTTATTCGCTCAGCAAACTCAACCGGCAGTTCTTCCCCGACATCGTCATCCCCGTGATCGCGGTGAACGTGTCGTGGCCCGGCGCGAGCGCGGAAGACGTCGAGAAGAACATCCTCGATGTGCTGGAGCCGGAGTTGCGGTTCCTGGACAACGTCGACCAGGTGATCTCGTACGCCCGCGAAGGCAACGCGTCGATTACGCTCGAATATCCAAGCAACGCCGACATGCAGAAGGCGCAATCGGACGTCGAGCAGGCGGTCGGCCGCGTCACAACGCTTCCCGAAGAGTCAGAGACGCCGACGGTCTCGCAGGTCACCTTCTTTGACCGCGTCGCAAAGATCGCCGTGTCGGGCCCGTTCAGCGAGCAGGTTCTGAAATCCTACGCGAAGCGCCTGCGCGACGGGCTGCTCGCCAACGGCATTGACAGTGTCGAACTGGCGGGCGCCCGCGACGAGGAAGTGCGTGTCTCCATCAGACCCGCCGATCTGTATCGGCTCGGTCTAACGCTGCAGGATGTCTCCTCGAAGATCGCCGAGAACACGCAGGACCAGCCGGCGGGCACACTTGAAGGCGAGAACGAGCTTCAGCTTCGCGCGCGGGCTGACCGCAAAACGCCGGAAGAATTGCGTGACATCGAGATCCGATCGTTCCCAGACGGCCGGAAGGTGTTTCTCCGCGATATCGCAACCGTGACGACTGACTTTGATCGCGACGGCGTTGTCGGCTGGAAATCGGGCGAGCGCTCCGTCGAGCTGACCGTTCAGCGTGCGCTGACCGCCGACACGCTCGAAACCATGGAGAAGATGAACGCCTACATCGAGACGGCGCGGGCGGAGTTTCCAAAGTCGCTCAAGATCGAAGTCTACGATGTGATGGGCAAGCTCGTTGCCCAGCGTCTCAACATTCTCATCGTCAACGGACTTCAGGGCCTCGCCCTCGTCCTCGTCACGCTCTTTATCTTTCTCAACGGGCGCATCGCGTTCTGGACAGCGGCAGGCATTCCAATCGCGATGTTCGCGACGCTCGGGGTCATGCTCGCGACGGGCCAGTCGATCAACATGGTCTCGATGTTCGGGCTCATCATGATGCTCGGCATCGTCGTGGATGACGCGATTGTCGTCGGCGAACACGCAGCGAGCCTCGAGGAGCAGGGGCTCTCGCGCCTCGAGGCCGCCGAGCAGGCGGGCGTGCGGATGATGCCGCCTGTTACGGCCGCGACACTGACGACGGCGGCCGCCTTCATGCCGATCCTGCTGATCAGCGGCCGCATCGGCGATATCCTGTCGGCGATCCCGTACGTCGTGATGGCGGCACTCGCAGCAAGCCTCATCGAGTGCTTCCTGATCCTGCCGGGCCATCTCCGCCACGGGAAGCCGTCAAAGCGCGGCCCAAGCAAGTTCCGGCGGGGCTTCGATCGCGGCTTCAACACGTTCCGCGACCGCATGTTTGGCCCGTTCGTCGATTTGACGTTCCGCTGGCGCTACACGACCGTTGCGGTGCTGGTCGGCACGTTCATCCTCGCCGTTGGCCTGCTGCAGGGCGGTCGCGTCAATTTCGTCTTCTTCCCGAACCTTCCGCCTGAGAACCTCGAGGCGAGCATCTACTTCGCGCCGGGCACCCCGACCGACGCTCAACAGAAGGCAGTCACACAGCTCAGCGCCGCATTGCGCGAGGCAGAGAAGGCGATGCTTGCGAACTCGCGAGCGCGTGCAACTGAGGACCAGCCTGCTGAGACCAAGCTTGTCGACAATTCCTTCACGACCATCGGTAAGGCGGGCCAGACGCGCGGCGACAACCTTGCGCGCATCAACGTGCAACTGACGCCGACAGAGGCCCGGACAACGTCTGCCGAGGCGATCATCAAAGCCTGGCGCGCAGCGGTTCCGAAGATCCCGGGTGTGCAGCGGGTCGTGATCGCCGGCCGCCGTGGCGGACCGCCTGGCCGCGATGTTGATGTGCGACTGCAGAACGCTCCGGTCGCGACACTCAAGAAGGCGGCGGAGGAGCTGAAGACCAAGCTCACCGGCTTCCCCGGCGCATCTGCCATCGACGACGATCTGCCTTACGGCAAACAGGAGCTGATCTTTGAGTTGACCCCGCGCGGGACGGCGCTTGGCTTTACGGGAGAGTCCGTCGGCCGGCAGCTTCGTAATTCCTTCGAAGGCGCGATCGCGACGCGGTTCGCGCGCGACGATGAAGAGATAACGGTCCGCGTTTTGCGCGAGCAGGAACTCCCAGGGCCCGCGGCGCTCGCTGAGGTCTATCTGTCGACCACCGAAGGTCAGCGCGTGCCGCTCCTCGAAGTCGTGACGCTGTCAGACCGCCAGACGTTCTCGCTCATTCAGCGACGCGACGGTGTCCGTACTGTTGCCGTCACCGCAGACCTCAACACGGACGTGATGACGACGGATGCAGCGGTCCAGCGTCTCGAAGCCGAGATCATGCCGGAGCTCGCGAAGAAATACGGGATCACGTATCGCTATGCCGGCCGTGCCGAGGAGACCGGCGATTCATTCCGCGATCTCCAGAGCGGTGCGCTGCTCGCGCTGGCCCTCATCTACATCATCCTCGGCTGGGTGTTCGCGGACTACTGGAAACCACTTGCCGTCATGTCGATCGTTCCGTTCGGCTTCGTCGGCGCGGTTGTCGGCCACTGGGTGATGGGTTTCCCGATTACGATCATCTCGATGATCGGTCTGCTCGGCCTCAGCGGCATCCTCGTGAACGACTCGATCGTTTACGTGAGCCGCCTGAATGAGAGGGTGAGGGACGGCGAGCCGCTTGAGCAGGCCTGTATGGGGGCTGCTCGGGATCGACTGCGCGCCGTTCTGCTCACCTCGATTACGACGATTGCCGGTCTCTTCCCGCTGGTGTTTGAGACGAGCCTTCAGGCCCAGTTCCTAATCCCGCTGGCGATCACGATCGTCTTCGGCGTTGCCGCCGCGACCGTGCTGGTCCTCATCCTCGTACCCGCGCTGATTGGGATCGGCGCCGATGTCGGCCGGGCCGCCGGTGGTCTGCGCCGGCTTTACTTCCCCGGCAATCAGACCCGACCGGAGCCGGCGGAATAACCGCCGGTCCCCCGCGTTCAGGTCTCGGTCGGCTCAGGCAGGTGTTCAAGCAGTCCCATCAGCAGCCGCGCTGACTCACGCCGGTGCGCCTCGTGCAGGGCAAACGCACGATCCCCATCCCCCTTCCGGATCGCGCGCACCAGTTTGAGGTGATCGCTCGCCGACACGCGCGGGAGTGGGCGCAAGTGCAGCGTCCTGCGCCGGACGCGTGCTGCCTGATCGGTGACGATCGCGACCATAC
>JBCBXS010000118.1:0-7551 GCA_039816475.1 Pseudomonadota bacterium
CGGCGAAGAGCCCTTTGTCGTTAGGTTTATCCGACCGTGCGGCAGTCGCTGAAGCTCTCAAAGCACTTCGTTTGAGCTGCGCGGCGTCCGGTTAGCCAAGCCGATTGGCAAAACCGCCGCTACTGATCGTTGAGCTTCAGGTAGTTCGTTGTCGCCGACGCGGTCGCCCCACCGATAATGCATGGTAGCCCGAGATAGGCCTGCCCTGCGACGCTCGCGACAACACACCCGAGTGCGATCGTTGTCGTCGCGGCCTGGCTCCACCACGCCCAACTGCGCGGCTTGTTCTGCGGCCCCTTCGCCTTCAACGCATCGATCTTCGCGAGCGCCTGTTTGCGAACAGCCTGCGTCTCGAACGTCTCAGCCGATTGCACGATGCGCGCGAGTTGCGTCGCAACCGGCTTCGGCTGGCGATAGATTTCAGCGCGGAGGAAGTCGAGCAGCGGCTTATCGCGCGATGCGTTCGATGCCAGCGTCCATTGCGCCATGCCGGAGATCGTCAACTTCTCGAGGCTGTTGACCTCATCCGACCATGCAAGTGCCGGCAGGATCTTCAAGACGGGCTCGTAGGTCCCAGTCGCGAAGTAGTAGCCCCACCACGCATCGAGCACGGCCGGACTCTGGTCTAGGGGCGTCTCGAAGAGCGGCTTCTTCTTCCCGTAGAGGTAGGCGCGGACAAGGATCTGGCGCGCCGGCATCCGTTCCGTGAACTGGCCAAGCAGATGCTGCCAGGTCGGCAGGCCTGAATCGACGATGCCGCGGATGACGACGACCTGGTCTTCCGGCCGCAGCGGGAACGTCCGCGCGATCAGGTCCTGCGCGTTCGTCTGGTTGCTTCCGATGACGCCTGCGAAAAAGCCGATGTAGACGCCGGCGCGTTCGAGGTCGCGGAATAGGCCGAGGCGCGACATGGCCTGAACGGCATCGGGCACACGCTCGGGCTGCGGGTCTTCGCGGTAGGCATTGATCCAAGCGAGCAATTGCTCCTGCGACCGGAACTGCGACAGCTCCGGCTTGGCAGCAATCGCGTGCAACGCACCGAACTGTACGGCGATGCCCAACGCCAAGGCGAAAAACCAACGCAACACGACCGTTCCCCCGGACTGAGCCTCTCGATCCCGCCTGAGCCGCGGTCCCAAGGTGAACCGTTCCATTGCGGCAAGATGGCGGTGCCGGCCCACAAAATTCGCGCGCAACAGATGTGGGCGCCGCAGCGAGCCCGGCTGGACCGGGGACGGGCAGACCACCTACATACGAGGCATGGACGACCCGCATCGCACAGACGCGGCCGGCAACACCGCAACGGTAGACACCGAAGTCGAAACCGGCCCGGCCGTAATCTCGAGATACTTGAAAACGTTGCCGTCGAGCCCGGGCGTGTACCGGATGCTCAACACTGAGGGCGACGTCATCTACGTCGGCAAGGCGCGGTCGCTCAAAGGCCGCGTCGGCAACTACGCGCGCCTCGGCGGCCATACGAACCGGATCGCGCGGATGATCTCTGCGACGGCATCAATGGAGTTCGTCACGGTCAACACCGAGGCCGAGGCGCTGCTCCTCGAAGCAAACCTCATCAAGCGCTTCCGGCCGCGGTTCAACGTCCTGATGCGGGACGACAAGTCGTTCCCCTATATCCTGTTCACGAAGCACGGGATCGCGCCGCGCGTTCTCAAGCATCGCGGCGCACGGAGTTCCGACGGGACGTTCTTCGGGCCGTTCGCATCAGCCGGTGCCGTCGATCGGACGATCACCATGCTGCAGCGCGCGTTCCTTCTGCGGACGTGCTCGGACAGCGTCTACGACAGCCGCACGCGGCCCTGCCTGCTCTACCAGATCAAACGCTGTTCCGGCCCGTGCACGGGCGAGATCAGCAAGGAGGGCTACGCCGAGCTGGTCGATCAGGCGAACCGCTTCCTGCGCGGCCAGAGCCAGTCCGTCCGCGAACTTTATCAGTCGCTCATGCAGGACGCGGCGGAGAAGATGGAGTACGAGCGCGCGGCGGCCTATCGCAATCGCCTTTGGGCGCTCGCCCATGTGACGTCAGATCAGGCGATCAATACTGCCGGCATCGAAGAGGCTGACGTGTTCGCAGCCCATCAGGACGGCGGGCAGACCTGCATCCAAGTGTTCTTCTTCCGGACGGGGCAGAACTGGGGCAACCGCGCCTATTATCCGAAGGCGGACAAGACGATCGATATCGCGGATGTGCTCGAAGCATTCGTTGCGCAGTTCTACGACGACAAACCGGTGCCGCGGTTGCTGCTTGTCTCGCATGACGTCCCGTCCCGCGCGCTCCTGCAGGAGGCGCTTGCGACGAAGGCCGGCCGGCGCGTCGAGATCATCGCGCCAAAGCGCGGAGACAAGACGGCGCTGATCAATCACGCCGTGCAGAACGCGAAGGAGACCCTTGGCCGTCGCCTGTCCGAGAGCGCGACGCAACAGAACCTCCTGCGCCAGTTGGCCGAACGATTTGAGCTGCCCGATCCGCCGCGCCGCATCGAAGTGTTCGACAACAGCCACATCTCCGGAACCAACGCCGTCGGCGGGATGATCGTCGCGGGCCCGGACGGGTTCGCGAAAGCGCATTACCGCAAGTTCAACATCAAGAACGAAGAAACCGCACCCGGCGACGACTACGCTATGATGCGCGAGGTTCTCACGCGGCGCTTCAAGCGCATGTTGACGGAGACGAAGGACACGCCGCGCGAGGTCGCGGACGATCCGGCCGACGATCAGACGCACACGACGTCGGCCGCGGAGGATACCGCACAGACGACGCCGGTCGTTGCCGATATTGAAATGCCGTCGCGGCCCGATCTCGTGCTGATCGATGGCGGTCTTGGTCAGCTGAGCGTCGCCAAAGAGGTTTTCGCTGATCTCGGCATCGAAGACGTTCAGTTGATCGGCGTCGCCAAAGGTCCGGAGCGGGATGCCGGCCGCGAACACTTTCATGTGCCGGGACGCGCCCGCCCGGTCATGCTCGAGCCGCGCGATCCTGTGCTCTACTTCGTCCAGCGCCTCCGCGATGAGGCACACCGCTTCGCGATCGGTACGCATCGAGCGAAGCGCGCAAAGGCGATTTCCGCCAATCCGCTCGATGAAATCGAGGGCATCGGGCCGTCCCGTAAACGTGCGCTGATGAAACACTTCGGCTCGGCCAAGTCCGTCTCGAAAGCCGGCGTATCTGACCTCGCGGCGGTCGACGGGATCTCCGAGGCCATGGCGCAGAAGATCTACGATTTTTTCCACGAACGGCGCGGCTGAGGGTGGCAAGGAACTGCACCACGCAGTTGCAGCAAAGAAATCAATGCGAAGCGCGCTGAACACCCCTCGCTAACCTTGGCTGAGGAACAGCACACGAGCGAAACCGTTTGACCTCAGACACTTGCTAAGGTGTGCAAACGATGCTGCATTGCAGCGCCAAGTGGCGATGAAACTGGAGCGGCTTCGGGCATGCAATATCACGCTTACGAACTCGCCCACGCAATGGTCGCGCCCATGCGGATGGCGGCGCGGCTGACGAAGTACCAGCTCCGCTCCCCCTTTAATCCCTGGACGCACACGCCCGTCGGCAAGCAGATCGCGGCGGCCTGTGATGTGTTCGAGGGCCTGACGCGACGCTACGGCAAGCCGGAATTTGGAATCGACAAAACGTATATCCACGGGCTTCGCGTTCCGGTCGAAGAGGATATCGTTCTCGCAAAACCGTTCTGCAATTTGCTGCGCTTCGAGCGCGATGAGAGCGTTGCCGGCCGGCGGGACGATCCCAAAGTGCTGCTGGTCGCACCAATGTCGGGCCACTACGCGACGCTGCTTCGCGGCACCGTCAAAGCGATGATCCCGGAGCACGACGTCTACATCACCGATTGGGTCGACGCGCGCGATGTGCCGGTGTTCCAGGGCGCATTCGATCTCGACGACTTCATCGATTACCTCGTCGAGTTCATTCAGTTTCTCGGGCCGAATACGCACGTCATCGCGGTCTGTCAGCCGGCCGTCCCGGCGCTTGCCGCAACCGCCTACATGGCGCGAAACCGGATGGAACGTCAGCCGGCAAGCCTGACGTTGATGGGCGGGCCGATCGATACCCGTCGCAACCCGACCGTCGTGAACAAGCTCGCCGAAGACAAACCGCTGAGCTGGTTCGAAACCAACGTCATTGCACGCGTGCCCTTCCCGAATGCAGGCTTTATGCGCGCCGTCTACCCGGGCTTTATTCAACTGACGGGCTTCATGCAGATGAACCTTGAGCGTCACACAAAGGCGCACGTGAAGCTGTTCGAGAACCTGGTGAAGGGCGACGAGGATTCGGTTCAGGCGCACCGCGATTTCTACGAGGAGTACCTCGCCGTCATGGATTTGCCGGCGGAGTTCTACCTCCAGACCGTCAAGACGGTGTTCCAGGATCATGCGCTTCCCAAGGGGCGAATGATGCACCGGGGCGAACGCATCGATTGCTCCGCGATCCGCAATACCGCGCTGATGACGGTCGAAGGCGAACGCGACGATATCTGCGGCCTCGGCCAGACCGAAGCGGCCCAGTCGCTTTGCCCGAACATCCCGGTCGATGAGCGCTATCACTACGTGCAGCCGAGCGTCGGCCACTATGGCGTGTTCAACGGCACGCGCTGGCGGACTGAGATCCAGCCGCGAATCCGCGAGATGATCCGCACGATCGAATTTAAGCGGAAGACCAGCAGCGGTATGGCAGTCGGTCTGCCGTACCGCGCGCTGTCACCGGAACGCGAAGACGAGATCGATTGGCGCGAGAGCCACGCGGCGGCTGAGGCGACTTCATCGAGCGCAGATCGTAAGGGTATGAACGGGTCGTCCGAGAAGCCTCGGCTCAATTAATCGGCTCGGCACGACGTCTGCGCCGCGCTGTTTTCTCTCGCACCGCCTAGATTCACCGCACCGGGTCAGCCGATCGCGAAGCCTCCCAACGTATGCGGACGGCGCCTCAGTGGCAGGCAGATGACGGCGTCAATCCGCTCGTCCCCGCAATACTCCCAATCCTCAACGTCAATGCTGCGCCATAGCGAGCGCGGTCCGAATCACCCACGGTCGGGACAAATCAAGTCCCGACCTCTCGTTTGCGTCGTAGTTCGCGTTCGGTCGCTCAAACCTCGAGTTGAGAGCAGACCCCATGAATCCGATTGTGCGCGTCCTGCGTGACGTTGACCTCTTTCGCGAACTGAAACCGCTGCAGCTCACCGAGCTCGCGCGCCGAGCCGATCGCCTCGTCTACCAGTCCGGCGACGTGTTGATGGCGCGGGACGAGGACTGTGACGGCGCCCTCATCGTGGTCGATGGGGATGCTGTGTGCTTGCGCGGCGCGAAGGATGAACCGATCGAAGAGCCGGTTGGCGCAGGCTTCGTGCTGGCCGAGATGGCCATGCTGGTCGAGTTCGAGGCGACAGCAACGGTGGTTGCGCGCGGCCGGGTCCGCGCTATTCGCATCAACCGCGAGGACTTCGTCGAAATGGTTGCCGATGACCCCGATCTCTGGGAGGCGATGGTCACCGCGCTCACAACGCGATTGCGTGCCGTCCACGCAGGATTGCAGGCAATCGAGCGGCATTGGGCCGACGCGAACGAAGCCGACGCAGTGAGTACGCCGGATGACATCGCGACGACGGCAACGCCTGTCAGATCAATGTCAGGCGAACTAACGCGCCAACTTGTGGATGTCGGCGGAGCATCGCTTGCACGCGAGGCCGTGCTGGCTCATTAAGCGCGTCCGCCCGCTTAAAGCTGGTCGGCATACTTCGAAATTCAAGATCGTGACGGATGAGGCCGCAAACTCGGTCGATCCGGAGCTTGCACCTTAACTGTTGCGCACTGCTGCATTTTCCAGTCGCGTTGCGGTATCGCCCAGCACTGATCGTTGGCACAGACACGCGTGCCCACTGCCAGAGCCGGTAAACCGGAAACGATGAGCCGAAAACGAAAGCGCCCGGTTCCTGGGGGGAGGAACCGGGCGCTCGAAGCGCTTGGCGCGCTCACATCGGGAGGGACTCCGATGTTTCAGGCGATGCCGTTCGGTTAGACGGGGGGCACTACCGAAGCAGAGAGGCATCACCCGTCCACGCAACTTAGGTCTTTATTGCTGGGTGTAACAGGCACGGCCGCAACCGATCACGCGAACGTGAACAAAACAGCGCCTTTTCCACATTTTGAGGGTTGCTTCTGTTAAGAAGTTAATGATTCGCGATCGCGAAACAGTGAACTCCCCGCCGTTACTGCAACCTCTTCATGAAGAGCTTCTCGCGCTCGAACAGCTTGGCGGCCAGCTTTTGGCCATGCGAGACGTTAAAGAGTTCGACCTTCGTCTCAAGGCCCTGAGCATCGCGCGTGATCCACCCACGCAGCGCCACCTTTGGTGTCGTCGTCACCACCACCTTGATCGCGGACGGCACATCAGGGTCCTTGTCGCGCAGAACCAGCGAGATCTGATCAGCCGCACGTGCCACTTCCAGGATCTGCGCGTCGCGAAGCAGGTTGACCCGCTTCCGCAGGAGCATCCGGAACGGGGTGCTGGTCAGTTCATACGTCTCGTCGGTCTCGAGGTCCCGGTCCTGGATGGCGAGGAAGCGCCCGTCCGAGATGACAACCTTACGGCTCGGCCGATTGTACTCGAACCGAAACCGCCCGGGCTTTGCGACAAAAACCTTGCCGCGCGACCGCTTCGATTCTGGGTCTGTCTGGATAAAGCGCGCCGTTAGAGTGTCCAGGTCGTTGAAATATTTGCTGACGGTCTCGATCGCGGTGATGTCTTCGTCAGACATGGTCGCGCCGACCGTGCCTTGCGCCTGCGAGACAGTGCCGCCCCACCCCTTCGAAACCGTCTCAGCCTTCTGCTGTGCCGAGGCCGTCGCCGCGCTTGCGATCGCGAACACAGCGGCGATCCACAAGGCTTGGAGAAGGCGCATCGTCATGCTCGGCTCCTGAGTTCCAGTTCGCGGTGCGGGCTGTCTCAATGGGCGAGACGCCGACGCAGCGCAAGTGACTTCAGCCAGAAATTAGCCGAGACCGCGGCGAACGCCAGAAACGCGGGGCTTACGCCGGCTTTGGCCTGTGGACGTTGCGGATCGACAACCTGCTTTGGTTCTTCTGAGAACTGATCGCGTCGGGTCGCCGCCGCTGGCCGTTGCGGACCGTAGTCTGCGCGCTCAGCCGTCCCGACCGGACATCAAAATATCGCGCCGGCCTGCGTGATCGGCGGGGCCAATGAGGCCATCAGCTTCCATCCGCTCAATGAGATCGGCAGCGCGGTTGTATCCGATCTGCAAACGCCGCTGCAGGTAACTCGTCGACGCTTTCCGGTCGCGCATGACGATCGCAACGGCCTTGTCGAACAAATCGCCGGCTTCGGCGGCGTTCGGCGCTGCCGCCTCATCATCTTCAGGTGCTTCAGTAAGGCCCGCCACATAATCCGGCTCGCCCTGGTCGCGCAGAAACGCTGCAACCGCTTCGACTTCTTGATCCGACACAAACGCACCGTGGACGCGTCGCAACCGGCCCGATCCATCCGACAGCAACATGTCGCCG
>JBCBXS010000119.1:0-7527 GCA_039816475.1 Pseudomonadota bacterium
GGGCTCACGCCCGTCTTGGTGTCGGTCTTGCGGACAAACGCCTTGCCCGGCAGACCGCGCGAAAGCTTGCCGCGGATCTTGATGATCTCTTCCGGCTCCGGCTTGAACCACAGCGCCAGCTCCCACTGATAGCGGGCCTCGCGATGCCGGCCTGCACGCCACAGCGCATCGCCGAGGTGATCATTCAGGATCGGGTCTTCCGGTTTCAATTCGACGGCGCGCTCGAGATGCGTCACGGCCTTGGAGATGTCTCCGAGGCGGTAGTACGCCCAGCCGAGGCTGTCGACGATGTAGCCGTCATCGGGCTTGAGTTTGACGGCCGACTTAATCAGATCGAGGCCTTCATCGAGGCGTTGGTTCTGGTCGACCCACGAGTAGCCAAGATAATTCAGGATCAGCGGTTGGTTCGGTTTCAGGCCCTTAGCCTTCAGCAAATCAGCTTCCGCCTTCGGCCACTGCTTCGTCCGCTCGTAGCAGGTCCCTCGCGCATACCAGTAGGTCCAGTCGCGCGATGTCGGCTTGCCAACCAGATCGATCGCTTTCGAGTAGTAGACAATCGCCTCCTCATAGCGCTTCCGCGAGCGCAGCATGTTGGCCAGCGCTTCGATCGCCTCGAGGTTCTGTGGCTCGCGCTTAATCTTGGCAACGAGCAGCTTACGCGCCTTCTCGACCTGCTCGAGTGAGTTGAGGTTCAGCGCCTTCCGGATCTCGATCGGGCCCTGGAAGGGCGTACCGTCCGGGATACGGCTGTAGGTCTCGTTCGCACGCTCGAAATCACGGACGGTCTCATAGACGTTTGCAAGCGAGGCGAGGGCGAACGGAAACTCCGGCTGCAGCGACAGCGCGAGCTGCAAATACACCATGCCGAGCGGCGTGCCACCGCCCTCCGTGGCAAGCGCTTCGCCGAGCCCGTAAAAAACCTCCGCGAGACCATCGCGGGGTGAGCTGATGAGGCGGTCCACCGGGGCGTTCGATTCAAGCAGCTTGATGATCTCGTTCGATGCCGGATGACCAACGCCGCCGCTCCGGGCCACGTAACGACGCATGACGGCGAGTGCGCCGTCACGATCTCCGGCCTTCGCCAGCGACCGAGCGAAAGCGATCGCGGTCCGCGGCGCGCGGAGGTCTTTCTGGACAACGGCGCGGAAACTCTTCGCTGAGGTCTTACTCGCGCCAACGAGGTCCGCCACCAGCGCACGGTGATACGCAGAGTAAAACTGGGCCCATTCGGCCTGGTTCTGCGATGACAGCGCACGCAGCGCCTTGCGGCCGTTGCCCGCGGCATACGACGTCCAGCCGCGTGCTAGCGTCGCGGTCAACTCCGCAATCGGCCCACTGGCCGACGCGCGGAAGTGGCGGTCGGCGCGCTTATAGTCCTTATCGATAAACGCTGCCGTCCCGAGCCACAGCCGCGCAAGGCGGTGCGTTGGCTTCCGCGTAATCAGCGACTTCGCAAGCTCGGTTGCGTCCTCAAACTGTCCTTCACTCGCCTTCATCATGAACGCGCGTTCGATGATGGCCGGCGAGCCGGGCGCGCGCTTCAGTGCGTTGCCGTAGAACCGGGCGGCATCGCGGGTGTTGTTCTGCCCGCGGGCAATCCGTCCTGCGAGGTAGTTCCCGAGCTTCGATTGCATCGCCTGTGTGGCGCCGTTCGACGACTGAGCGACCGCGGCCGTTGAAGACCACCCAAAGCTCGCGGCCAACACGGCGCTGAGCGCGAGGAACGAATGGCGGTGGAGAAGCGTTTGGCGCATGGGACCTCTTGTCTCTCGCGTAGGCCGCGTCTGGCTTCCCTTCGCCGTCGCAGCAGCTTCGAGTCGTATGAAACAGTAAGGCAGTTTAGCGACCCGCCAGCGTCGTCCGGGTTGTGCGCACACCACCTCACGCCGACTGTCACAAATTGGACACGAGCGAATTAGGCAGCGCGCAAACCGTTTGGGGGAATGCGCCCAAACTTCGCGGCCTCTCACCTTTCTGCGATGACCGACCGTCTGTGGACAACGATTGCCCGGGAAATGGCGGCGCAGCGCATGGTTCGTCACATGCTGGTGTAAACCGGACCCCCGCCGCCCTCCGGCGTCGTCCAAACGATGTTCTGGTTGGGATCCTTAATATCGCAGGTTTTGCAGTGAACGCAGTTTTGCGCGTTAATTTGAAACCGTTTTTCCCCGTCGTCGCCTTGGACCCATTCATAGACCCCGGCCGGGCAGTACCGATTTGACGGTCCCGCGAAGATTTCGAGTTCACTCGACTTCTGAAGATCGAGCTCGCGCAGCTTCAGGTGCACGGGCTGGTCTTCTTCGTGATTGGTCGCCGAGAACGACACGTTGGTCAGCTTGTCGAACGTGAGCTTCCCATCGGCTTTGGGATATTCAATCGGTTCGAACTTGTCGGCCGGCTGCGTGGCTGCGTAATCGGGCTTGCCATGCCCCATTGTGAAGCCAAGCCCTCGGCCGCGCAGTCCGGGGATTGAATTAAGCCACATATCAATGCCGCCGAGCGCGACGCCGAGCGCCGTGCCGAACCGTGACCAGAGCGGCTTCGCGTTACGGACGGGCTTCAGATCACGGCCAATCTCGCCGTCGACAACGGCGTCTTCGTAAGCCGTCAGAACGTCCTGGCTGCGGCCGGCCTTCAGCGCTGAAAGCACAACGTCGGCCGCTTCGATGCCGGAGAGCATCGCGTTGTGGCTGCCTTTGATGCGCGGGACGTTGACCATGCCGGCCGCGCAGCCAAGCAGGGCACCGCCCGGGAACACGAGGCGCGGCAGCGACTGCCATCCGCCTTCAGTGATCGCGCGCGCGCCGTAGCCAATCCGCTTGCCGCCTTCGAAGGTCTCGCGGATCGCGTCATGCGTTTTGAAGCGCTGGAATTCGTCATAGGGCGACAGATACGGGTTGGCGTAATTCAGGTGCACCACATAGCCGACGGACACGAGGTTCTCGCCGAAGTGGTAGAGAAATGACCCGCCGCCGGTGTTGTTTTTGAGCGGCCAGCCGAATGAGTGCTGGACCAGACCGGGCTGGTGCTTTTCGGGATCGACTTCCCAAAGCTCTTTGATGCCGATGCCATACTTCTGCGGCTCGCTGTTCGCATCGAGGGCATACTTGGCGATCACCTGCTTCGACAGGGACCCGCGCGCGCCTTCTGCAAACAGAACGTACTTCCCGCGCAACTCCATTCCGCGCTCAAACCCGCCCTTCGGCTCGCCGTCCTTGCCGACGCCCATATCGTTTGTCGCAACACCGACAACCGCGCCGGCCTGATCGTAGAGAACCTCTGAGGCTGCAAAGCCCGGGTAGACCTCCACGCCCAGTTCTTCCGCCTGCTCACCAAGCCAGCGCACAAGGTCGCCCAGCGAGACGATGTAGTTGCCGTGATTGCTCATCATCGGCGGCATCAGGAAGTTTGGCAGGACCATCTCACCGGCCGGGCCGAGATAAAGGAACCGGTCCTTTGTCACCTTCGTCGTGACAGGCGCGCCCTTGTCGGCCCAGTCTGGGATCAGCTTGTCGAGACCGATGGGATCGATGACGGCGCCCGACAGGATATGCGCGCCGACTTCGGCCGCTTTCTCGAGGACGACGACGTTGACCTCTTCACCGGCGTCGCCCGCCTGCTGCTTCAGGCGAATCGCAGCCGAAAGGCCCGCGGGGCCACCGCCGACAATCACCACGTCAAATTCCATGGCTTCGCGGTCCGGCAGTGCGGTCCCGTTCGTCGTCATTTCAGGCGCTCCGTAATGGAAAAAGGTCCGTGAGATCAGCGCAGACCGGGCCAGATGTGGCCCCCGCGCGTCAAGCGGTGCGGACGCTTTGTCTATGGCACCTTCGGCCGACGGCGCGCCCGCCGCGCCAACCCCGCGACCACCCGGCCGATCCGCGGTATAGAGGGAGTATGGAGACTGGCGATCTAACGGACCGTAAAGCTTTGGCCGCCCTGCTCGCCTGGTACGAGGCGATGGGCGCAACTGACGCGGTTGCAGAGACTTCAGAAGACTGGATGTCGCGGCCGGATCGACCACCGCCGCGGGCTGAAGCCTGGCTCGGGATGACCGGCGACAGCACGCGATCGGCGCCGCCGCCGCCACCGCCATCTGCGCCGGTTCACCAGCCTCCGAGCGCCGCGTCCATTCCAACCCGCGCTCCGACCCCGCCACCAGCAACACCCCAGGCGCCGGTATCGCCTCGGCCGATCGACCGTGCGGCACCGGGCGTTGACCAGAACGCGTTGGATACCGCGCGGGCCCTTGCGGCCGCATCCAACTCGCTTGCCGATCTCAAAACCGCACTCGAGGGCTTTGACGGCTGCCCCTTGAAGCGCACCGCGAAGTCGCTGTGTTTCGCGCGCGGTGCCGATCAGGCCCGTCTGATGGTCATTGGCGAAGGGCCGGGCCGCGAGGAGGACCTGAGCGGCACCCCCTTCGTCGGCCGGGCCGGACAATTGCTCGACAAGATGCTGGCGTCGATCGGGCTCGATGACAGCTCGGTCCACGTCACCAACGTCATCTACTGGCGACCGCCCGGAAACCGGACTCCGACGGAGCTTGAGATCATGGTCTGCCGGCCGTTCCTCGAGCGCCAGATCGAGCTTGTCGGCCCCGACGTGATCCTCGCGCTCGGCGGATCGGCTGCGAAGACGCTGCTTGAGACGAAGTCCGGCATCATGCGGCTGCGGGGGCAGTGGTCTAATCTCGAGCTCGGCGGACGCGCGCGTGCGTTCATGCCGACGCTGCATCCGGCCTATCTGTTACGGACGCCGGCGGCCAAGCATATGGCGTGGCGCGATTTGCTCGAGGTCCAGTCGCGATTGTCGTCCTCCTGACGTCGCGCCGCCTCCGAAATAACCGGAGCTTTCATGTCGAACCGCGACATCACCACATCCGATCCGGCAACGATTGAAGCGGCGCTCACCGAACGCTTCGGCGATCACGAGCCCGCTGGCGGAGGCGCCGATGGCATCGCGCAGCTCGCTGACGCCCTCGCCGCGGAGGGCCGCTCTTTTGACGCGCTCGCCGCGGCGGCGGCGCACAGATCGCATCGCGCGTTTGACGATCGCGACGTGCCGCTGCCGCTGTTGCAAACGCTCGCGGCAATAGCCCTCTCAGCACCTTCGAAGAGCGACCTGCAGCAACGCGACATTATTATTCTCGATGACGCCGATCAGGTCGCCCGGATCAAAGCCTGCCTTTCGGATCAGGCCTGGACCGCGGACGCACCACGCCTGCTTGTCTTTTGCGGAAACAATCGCCGGCAGCGGCAGGTCCACGAGCTGCGCGCCAAGCCGTTCGCGAACGACCATCTCGATGCCTTTTTCAATGCAGCCGTCGACGCCGGGATCGCGCTTCAGGCGTTCATCGCAGCAGCCGAGTATGCGGGCCTCGGATGCTGCCCGATCTCTGCGATCCGCAACCGCGCACGCGAGGTCTCGGACATCCTCGCGTTGCCGGACCACGTCTTTCCTGTCGCCGGGCTCGGCGTTGGTTGGCCGACCGAACCAGACCGCCACCACATCTCACATCGCCTGCCCCTGGCCGCCACGGTGCACGTCGACCGGTTCGACGACTATGGCATCGCAGACCACATCGCCGCCTACGACCGCCGCCGCGCCGAGGCGCAGCCCTACGCGACCCAGCGCGGTGTCGATCGCTTCGGCGCGGTGCCGACCACCGACTACACCTGGTCGGAAGATAAGGCCCGGCAGTATGCCGAAGCGGAGCGAGAGGATTTCGGCGCCTTCGTCGTTAAGAAAGGCTTTACCCTGAAGTGACCGCTCACCCGGTTGCCCCGCATTCGCTTTCAAATTGTCAATAAGTGCAGCTCATACTGCAGCGTTGGTGGGACTGCGCAGCACAGTTGCTGCACGTAGGGAATGTGGATGTCCAAGGGACTTGTGTACCTGAGACCGATGAAGGTCACGCACGTGCGCGTGCACGGCGCCGGATGCGATGCAGCCAATGCTGCCTGGACCGACCTCTCAACCCACCTGCACGACTCGCTTTCGATCAACCGCATTGACCGCAGCTTCGGCATGATCTTCGGCAGTGCTTTTCTCGGCGGCACCGCGTCGCCTGAGCCGTTCTACGATGCGGCCATTGAATGGCTGCCCGAAATGGCGCTCTCACCGGACTCACCCCTGCGCCTCAGGACACTGCCGGGCGGGACGTATCTCCGTCATCGGATGGAAGGCGAGCGCGATCAGGTCCGTGATACATTTCGCGAACTCTGCCTGCGCGCGGAACATGAAACCGGCCTTCCGGTCGACCCCAAGCGCCCTCTGATCGAGATCTACATCGGAAGCCAGCCTGGCAAACTTTCGGGCGCGCGGCTCGATCTCTGCGTGCCCGTCGATCCGGCGCGCAGCAAGAGCCGCGACGAGGATCATCCCGCCGCCGCCTGACGGTTGACGCGCACGCGTGCCGAAGGCCGCCGGCGCCCCCGCACCGCAGTTGACTTCGGGACCGCCTCGCGCCCCAATCGCGGCATGGCCAAGCTCGACACCACACGACCGTTTCTGCCCGTCCGCATCGCGGTCCTGACGGTCTCAGACACGCGAACACTGCAGGACGACAAGTCCGGAAAAACGCTGGCCGAGCGCGTAGAGGGCGCCGGGCACGCTTTGGCCGACCGTGCGATCGTTCGCGATGACGTCGAAGCCCTCCGCGCGAAGGTCGGCGGTTGGATCGATGATCGGCAGATCGATGTCGTGCTCACGACAGGTGGCACCGGATTTACCGGCCGCGATGTGACGCCGGAAGCACTACAGCCGCTGTTCGAGAAGCATATTGATGGCTTCGCGACGGTCTTCCATCTGCAGTCCTACGAGAAGATTGCGACATCGACGATCCAAAGCCGCGCCTGTGCCGGCGTCGTGCGCGGCACGTTCATCTTCTGCCTGCCGGGCTCGCCTGGTGCCTGCCGCGACGCATGGGACGGTATCCTCGTGCATCAGTTTGATAACCGGCACCGGCCCTGCAATTTCGTCGAGATCATGCCGCGGCTGGAAGAGCACCGCGCTGAGACCGGCACGAAGACCCGCGCGTCTGCCTGAACGAGCACAGGCGCCGAACCTCAGTCGGCCCGTGACGCGACCAACAGGATTGCGCTTGCGACCTGCCCCAACAGCACGACACCCAGACCTGTTGCGACCAACGCCAGTTCCGAAGTTGCCGTCAGATAGAGCCCGACCTCGAGCGGGAGGAAGCTGTTGGCGTCGGCAACGAGACCCGGCGCCTCACCCTCCACGAACGGCCGCGCAATCCCCCACGCCGTGAGCAGCGCACCGCAAATGCTGAGCAGACCTGCGAGGATGCGGCCAGGCCAGAACGCAAAGAGTGCGGGCGCCAGCGGGCGCGTATCGTAAGCGGTATCGGCCTCGCGCGGCGTGTGGCTGAAGGTTCGCGGCAGCGCTGAGCCATGGTCGTTCTGCGCTGAAAACCTGTCCTGCATCGGGGGGCCAACATGAGGCGGTGGAACCGTCGAAGTTCCGCCCCGCGAGGCCTGCGCCGGCGTCGCAGGCGCAGCGGCC
>JBCBXS010000011.1:0-18010 GCA_039816475.1 Pseudomonadota bacterium
TTCCAGACCATTCCGTTTGAACTCTGGGCGCTCAGTCATGCCGGCGAAGGCGTGAGGGACGATTGGGCCACTTACAAATGGCCCGCGCGAGATGTCATTCGCGACTTCACGCGGGATGCACACTACGCGAGCACGAAGGAAAAGGTCCCGTCCTTGAAGGGGCTGGTGCCCCGGCGGTTCCACGGCTCGGCTGTCGCCATCGACATGGCAGGCGCAACGCACTGGCAGCCTCGCGATCAGACGCTGCGCGAGAAGCGATCGTCTGACGGCAACCGATACCGGCGGCGCCGCGAGGACGGATTGTGGAACGACATGAGCGACGGCGAGTAGGGCAAAAACCCCGCCGCGCCGCTGCCGATTGGCCGTTCCCGCTCACTTGATCCGGTTGCCGCCCTCGTACTTCTCCAGAACGCGGCGCGCGACGCGGACAACGCTGTCTGCGATCGCGGCATGGCCTTCCGCGGTCGGGTGGAATGAGCCTGAATAGGTCGAGGCCAAAAGCACCTGCGTCCACATCAGCGAACGCGACTGCAACGCCCGCTGCAGCGCCGAACTCGAGACGTGGAAGTGCCCGGTCAGGTACGCGTCGTTCGGCGTGCGGAACCAGCGCTGGCGGCTTGCGTACGGGCGATAGTCGGCCGGATTGTATGGCACCCAGCGCCCGTCCACTTTCAGCGGAAAGCGGAGATCGTCGGCGCTCGACAGCGCAACGCCATCGTATCCGGCGCAGACGCTGTGGCCTGCAAACTGTCGCCTGTGTTGCTCAGCAAAGCTCCAGCCGTGCTTGCGCGTCGCCTTCGTCATGACGCGGTTAAGCCGCCGCGCCGCGCGCTCGGCATCCGCGACGAGCTTCCGCGTCATATAAAACGCGGGAAGCACCTCCATCCCGGCATTTGATGAAGGGCACGCCGTCCGGCCGTCACTCAGCAAACCCATCGGCGGATAAGCCGTCAGGATCACGCGGTCGGATTCAGACCACGGGATATGCAGGATGTAATGCAGCGCGCGATTGAGCGCCTTGTAGCGCTGCTCCAGCTCGTCAAGCTTCTGCGTTGCCTCGCGGCTGCCGAACACCTGTCCGAACCAGCCGCCAAGCCTGCGAAGCGCACTGCCATCGCGCAGGACCGCGTTCGCCACGAGTTTGGCAAACCCCATGTCATTGCCGCCGATGGAGACGAGCATCAGATCGATCTTGCGGGAGCGGCGGCGGTCGCATTCGTGCAACGTCAGATTGCCCTCCAAGTCGGGCACCTGTCCGCGCATGTGATACGCCTCTGGCAGGATCTGCACGCGCGTTTTCCGCGGTCCACACTGCGCGCGCGCAATCGCAGAAATCTGCGAAAACTCGGGCGGATCGGGCACCCACTCGTGGCCCTTGTAACGGAGGAACAGCCCGCGCGTGATCTCGGCACCGGAACACGCAAGATGCAGGAACGTCACCGCGCGATGCGGCGTCTCAATTGCAAGCTGGAGCGCGGCGCGGAGCTGATGTGAATAAAGCGACCGGTGGCAGGCCTGATCTAGCCACCGCGCGTTGCCACGGAGAAACTGACGGTCGCCGATCCGGCGCCACGTCCCGGCGCGGGCCGGATAGCCGGCGAGCGCGACCTTCTTGCGGATGACGCCATAGTTGGCGCTGCGCTTCCGGTCGAAGCGGACCGGCACATCCGGATTGCCTTCGCCGGACCCGAAGCTGTCGCCAACACCGACGATTAGCAGGTCCTCGACGCGGATGTCCGTCTCTGCCGCCACCGCACGCCCGATCGCGACGGAGACCCGCGCGCCGGACGGATACGGGATGGCCAGCGCGACGGGCTGATCGCATGGCGCGCGCTCGGTTCGCGAGACGCTGCCCTTCGCAGTCCGCCCGCGCACCGTCCAGGTGCAGCGCACAGCCGCCACATCGGCGAGGCCCGTGATCTCGGCAATAACCCGATGGCTCTTCGGATTGACGTAATCGTCGCCTTCCGGACAGACGTGCAGATTGCGCCGCGCGTTCCAGCAGGTGCGCCCCTTAATGTTGGCAGCCCACCCGGTCGCAAACCTTCGGCTGAGCGTGCGTTCGGCTGCAAGGATCGGATCACGGCGCGCTTCGGCCGGAAGACGCTCGAAGATCTCGCGGTGGCGTGCTGTCTCCTTTGGGTCCGTGAAGAAGCGGAACGGGTTCTCGACGCGCCACGCGATCTGAGCGCGCCCAAGCGGGTTCGGTGAGATCGAGGCGGACGGCTCCGCTGACGACCCGAACGCGCTGTTGGGATCAAATCCGAACCGCGCCTGCGCCCACGTGTCGTCCGCGAACGTGGCGCCGCCCACTGCGGCGATCGCGATGCCCGCGCACGCGCGCCAAACGTTTCGGTTCGCGCGCGTCTGCACGCGACGTCGACTGCCCGTTGACATCGCAACCCTCCCGGATGCCGCCAAGCTCAAATACCCCGCCAAATCCGCCACAGCCGCGTCATCGGCAGTACGTCCGCGACGGCGAGACCGTCGCCCGCCGACAATCGGCGGATCAAGCCTGAATAGGGCGCAACCATGGCAAGCGGACGGCATGCGGTCCGCACCGCCTTTGGCAGACGGTGCAAAGCCGACTTCGCAGCTGCGGCTTCCGCGCGCGCCCGGTCCGCCAAATGCCGGCGGAGGGCGAACCAGGGCGCGGTCTGCAGAGCGCCCGAGGCCTCGCGAGGTGCCGAATCGAGCGTCTCGATACCGAATTTCGCGGTCACGTCCTTTGGCGCGAGCGTCCGGCCCTGAGCGAGCACCGCGGGCAATTCGATCGCGACCCGCGCCAGGCCGTAGGCAACACCGGCGCGGGCACAGGCAGCCACGGTTTCATCATCGCGCGGTGCCTCGAGACACATCGCCGTGAGATGAAAGACCGCCCCCTCGGTCGCAGCCAAGTGCTGCTCGAGGTCATCAGGCGTCGCGAACGGCTGATCGTCGAGCCGTAGTCGCATGGCGTCGAGCAGACGCTCGATGTCCGTTGCAAGCAATCGGCGTCGGTGCACGACGTCGGCGACGGCGTCTGCGATCGGGTGCCCGCCGCTAGCGCCTGAGACAACCGCGTCCCGCCACCACTGAAAGCGGATCTCGCCCATCATCGGTTCGTTGACGAATGCCGGGATGCGTTGAAGCTCTGCGAAGAAGGCGGCCAGCGTGAGGAGATCGCCGCGCGCATCGCCCTGAACGCGGAGCGCTGTCAGATAACGGTCGCGCTCGAACGCGCGCGCAGCTGCCAGGATCGGATCGTCGGTCCGGGACGCAGCATCGCCGCCCATCAGTCGACTGCGATCATGGCAGCGGCAACAGGCCGGCCTTCGCCGAGCAACACGTTGAAGGTGCGCGCGGCGGCACCTGTGTCCATCGGCTCGAGCCCGACGCCGGCGTCGATGAAGGCGCGGCGCACATCGACGTCGGGGAACACCTGCGACGTCCCAGTGCCGAGCAGCAGGAACTCCGGCGGTGACAGACGCACCAAAACCGGCCGCAAAGTCGCAAGCGACAGCTCAGCTGCGTCAGTCACATCCCAAGCGTAGATGCCGTCGGGCAGGCACAGAAGCGAACCGCGGTGGCTCATTTCCGCAAAACGGAAGCCGCCGTTTCCATAAGCGTCAATCGGCGCGCGTCCCGGAAAGCGCGGCGTCTGGCCCGTCGGGCTCGCCATATCAAATGAGCTCCGGTCTGGCGGCGTCGCGATTAGCTGGCCGCAGCGCTTGCCGCCGCTTGCTGGTCCTTCGTGATGCCTGACCAATCGCGTTTGACCCCGAGCAGTTCCAGGATCGGCGTTGCGATGAAGATCGAAGAGTAGGTCCCGACAATCACGCCAAACAGCATCGCGAACGTAAAGTTACGGATCACCTCGCCGCCGAGGAAGTAGAGCGAGAGCAGCACGATGAGCGTCGTGCCACTAGTCATCAGCGTCCGCGAGAGCGTCTCGTTGATCGAGCGGTTCAGGAGATCCGGCAGCGCCATCTTCTTGAACTTGCGCAGGTTCTCGCGGATGCGGTCGGAGACCACCACGGTGTCGTTGACCGAGTAGCCGAGGATGGTCAGGAGCGCGGCCACCGTCGAGAGATCAAACTCGAGATAGAACAGAGAGAACACGCCAACCGTGATCAGCACGTCGTGGGTGAGCGCGAGGACGGCGCCGATCGCAAACTGCCATTCGAAGCGCAGCCAGATGTAGGTGATGATCGCCAGGATCGAGGCGAGAACGGCGATCAGACCCGTCGTGCGCAATTCAGACGACACCGCTGGGCCAACCACCTCCACACGACGCTGGACGTATTTATCGCCAACGACGCCGAGCACCTTGTTCAAGGCGTCCTGCTGCGCCGTCTCGCCGCCCGACTGCTGCTCAACGCGGATCAGAACGTCGCTCGGCTGTCCGAATTCCTGGATCTGAACATCACCCAGATCGAGGCTGCCGATCGCCTCGCGCAACGCCGGAATGTCGGCTGGCGGCGCTGTCCCGCCATCGGCAGCCTTCGTGCGCAATTCGATCATCGTGCCGCCCTTGAAGTCGACACCGTAGTTGAGGCCGTTGACCGCAAACAGAGCAGCCGCGCCGATCATGATCGCAATCGATGTCCAGAAGCAGACCTGTCGCAACGACATGAAGTCGATGGACGTGCCTTCCGGGATGAAGTGGCGGCCTTTGAAGTGCGGCAGCAGTTGCATGTCGATGTGGGCCTTAACGGGATCAGTTTGATCGGGCGGCGTTGGACCGCCCGTGGTTTCAGCGTCGCGATCAGATTGGGACGTCGACGGTCCGAGACTTCTCACGTTCTGCACGGAGCCAGAGCGAGACGAGCAGTCGGACAACGGTCACAGCTGTGAAGACCGACGTGAAGATGCCAATTGAAAGGGTGACGGCGAAGCCGCGGATCGGGCCGGAGCCCAGCCAGAACATAATGAGCGCTGCGGCAAGCGTCGTGAGCTGGCTGTCGACGATGGTGACCATCGCGCGACCAAAGCCCGTGTCGATCGCCTCAACCGCGTTCTTGCCGTTCCGCAATTCCTCTCGGATCCGCTCGTAGATGAGCACGTTCGCATCAATCGCCATGCCGATGGTCAGGACCAGCCCGGCGATGCCGGGCAGGGTAAGCGTCGAGCCGAGCAACGTCATGGCAGCGATGATCAGGATCGCGTTCACGAGCAGGCCGACGACGGCGATGATCCCGAAGGTCCCGTAGACGAATACGGTGAAGATCAACGTCGCAATCGAGCCGATGATGAAGGCTGAGATGCCCGATCGGATCGAGTCAGCACCGAGCGTTGGGCCGACGGTGCGTTCTTCGATCACCGTAAGCTTGGCGGGCAGCGCGCCGGACTTCAGGTTAATCGCGAGGTTGTTGGCCTCTTCCGGTGTGAACTGACCGGTGATGCGGCCAGAGCCACCGAGGATCGCCGTCTGGACGATCGGCGCGGAGATCACTTCGCCGTCCAGCACAATTGCAAACGGCCGGCCGACATTCGCCGACGTCCACGATCCGAACTTGCGGCCGCCCGTCTGGTTGAAGCGGAAGTTGATCTGCGGTGCCCGGGTGCGCTCGTCGAAGTCCGGCGACGCGTCGACGAGATCGTCACCGCGCACGACCGAGTTTGAACGCACAAGATACTGCTGTCCCGGCCCTTCGCTCGACGGCAGCGCGCGATAGCCCGGCGGGATCGGTCCGCCGCCGTAATAGACGTCCGGATGGACAGCATGGAAGCTCAACAGCGCGACCTTACCGATCCGCTCTTTCAGCGCCTTGGTATCGTCGATACCGGGCACCTGGACGAGAATGCGGTCGCTGCCGTTTCGCGTGATTGTCGCGTCAACGTTGCCTGTCGGGTCGACACGCCGGCGGACGGTTTCGATTGCAGCGCCGATCGCGTCGGTCACGCGTTTGCGCAGCGCTGCATCCGTCACCGTCAGGTTGATGATGCCGTCGGCGCCACGCTCGACGGTGATGTTGTTCTCGCTCGACGTGAAGACAGCTGTCTCAAGCGGCTGCGACAGACGCCGAAGTTCGGTCAGCGCGCGCTGCTCGTCTTCAGGACGTGCGACACGGACCTGAACGCTGTTGCCGTTGATGCCGGTTGCGCGAATGCCGACCTTTGCACGCAGCATCTGCGCGCGGGCATCGGCTCGAAGGCTCGTCAACAGGTCCTGGCGCAGCTCCTCGGTGTCCATCGACAACAGAAGATGTGCGCCGCCGCGAAGGTCGAGCCCGAGCGAGATCTGTTTCTGCGGCAACCAGCTCGGCCAGCTTTGCACCGTTCCGCGATCGAACATATTCGGGATCGCGAAGATCAGCGCGGCGAGGCAAAGCACCCCGATCGAGACCATCTTGAAAGGTGAGAAGTGAAGCATTGGGCTTTGGCTTTCAGGTCCACTCGGGGCTTATTCGTTCGACGTGGCCATTGGCCGGGCGGTGTACAACGCGGCCGTCGCTCACAACGTCGCCATAGGATCAGGCTTTTTCCGCGACGCCTTCGCCTTTGACGCGCACTTCAGCGATCGTCCCACGAACGACGCGGACGCGCGTATTCTCGGCGATCTCGACCTCGACTTCGGCTTCTTCCGATTTCACGCGGGTGACTTTCCCGACAAGACCGCCAGCCGTCACGACCCCGTCGCCGCGCTTAATGTTGGCGACCATTTCCTGGTGCTGCTTCATCCGCTGCTGCTGCGGCCGAAACAGCAGGAAATAGAAGATGACGAACATCAGGATGATCGGGACGAGCGAGATCAGGAAATCGCCGCCGCCACCACCGGCAGCCTGCGCGTAGGCAGGGGTAATCAGCATCGGATCCTCGTGAGTTAGCCAGCGTCGGCCGTCATCGCCGAACAAACGGCAAAGGGATGCCGGGCGCAGCGCCAGGCACCTAAAACGCGGCGGCACTATAGGGAATGGAAGCGGCTTTGCAACGCTTTGAGGCTGGGGCCATCTCGACGCCAGCACGAAGGGCTTCGCAGTGGCTTTCGCCGACCGTGACGCGACGGCGCACCCCTCCTATAAGGGCGGCGCACCTCGCACGGTCCCCAACACTCCTGGAAGCCTCACGTTGTCAGACGATCCCCTCGCGCGCATCGCAACCGCCCTTGAGCGTCTCGCACCTGCAGCAACAGCTGCGCCTGATTTTTCCGTTGCCGACGGCTTCATCTGGCAGAGCGATCCGGACGGGTTTCAACCGGTGCAAGAGATCAATCGCGTGCCGCTCGCGCTGCTGCAGGGCATTGACCGGGCCGCCGATCAGTTGCTCGAGAACACGCGGCGGTTCGCGCGCGGCCTCCCGGCGAACAACGCTCTGTTGTGGGGCGCACGGGGCATGGGGAAGTCGTCGCTCGTCAAGGCCGCCCACGCCGATGTGCTCGATAGCAGCGGCAGCAGCGCGGGCGAGGGCCCGTCACCCGACCTAAAGCTCGTCGAGATCCACCGTGAGGACATCGACACCCTGCCCCGCTGCCTAGCTCTCATGCGCGACAGCGCGTGCCGGTTCATCGTCTTCTGCGATGACCTGTCGTTTGACCACGACGACACAAGCTACAAGTCGCTGAAGGCGGTGCTCGACGGCGGCATCGAAGGCCGGCCGTCGAACGTCATCTTCTATGCAACGTCAAACCGGCGCCATCTCATGCCGCGCGATATGGTCGAGAACGAGCGTTCGACGGCGATCAATCCGTCAGAAGCAGTCGAGGAAAAGGTCTCGCTGTCGGATCGGTTCGGGCTATGGCTTGGCTTCCACAACGGATCGCAGGACGACTATCTCGCGATGGTGCGCGCCTACGTCGACCACTTCGGGCTGGAGATCGAGCCGGACGCGCTCCGCCAGCAGAGCCTCGAATGGGCGATGACGCGCGGCGCGCGTTCAGGACGTGTCGCCTGGCAGTTCATCCAGGACCTTGCCGGCCGTCTTGGCCAGACACTCGACGTTTCGAAGACGTAGCAGCGACAGCCAATCTGATCCGATGTTGACAGCCGCGCGCGAGATCAGCGTGCCGGGACGACCAGTTCCGTCCCGCTCGCGTCGCTCGCCCGCGATGATGTTGTCGCAACCGATGCGGTGCCGGAGTTCGCCGACGGCGCGATGGGATGAGCCTCGGTCCGCTGCCCGGGATCGAGGAACGGGTTTGGCGGCTCGGCGGCCGGCTCAGGCGATGGTGCAACTGCCGGCGCAGACGGTGGCAGCAGAGCTGGCGTCGTGGGTTGTAACGCACCGCCGTTGCCTTCGTCTCGGGCCGCCAGCGCATCAATCACGTTGGTGACGGGTTCGCCGTTTCGGCAAAGCCGGTCCGGCCCGGCAAACGGCGTCAGCAACAATTCGCTGCTGCGGTTTTCACGCGCACTCCGAAGACCCCGGTCACGCCAGCCCGCGACAAGGCCTTTGGAGTCTTCGCGCACAGACTTCGACGAGCCGCAGTAGATCTGCTGATAGAGATCATCGATCCAGAGCCGCTCGTGCTCCGGCGCGTTTTTCTGAGCAAACGAGATCCAGACGAGCGCGAGCCGCTTGTCCTGGTCGATGTACCGACCGGTGTAGAACTGCTCTGCGAGCCGTGCCTGAGCGCCCGGATGCTTGCGGCCGGCGAGCGTGCTCAACCGATAAAGCGCATTGCGCGGGTCTTTCGCGAGGCCCGGCGCACCGACGAGCTGCAACCGCGCGAGTTCAAACTGCGCATCGAGGTTGTTGTAGAAATCGGCGGCATGACGAAGCATCCGGATCGCCTTTGCGGGATCCGCTGTCAGGCCTGCCGCAGCAAGCCCATGATACTTGTACTTCGCTGTTGCCGTCAGCGCGGCGGCGTAGATCTCGGACAGCAGTTTAGAGCGTGGCGGGATGCGCGACTTGTAGCGCACCACAATATCTTCGAAGAGCCGGTAGGCGGCCACGTCGTCCGCGTAGGCCTGACGATTGTCGGCGAAGATCTGCGCGAGGAAGTAGCGTGGCAGCATGCTGTCTTCGGCCATGGCGGCGCGGAACGCGGGAACGGCAATCTCGTAGTTGCCGCTCTTCAACGCTGCGATGCCTTGCTCGTAAGCAGCCTGCGGTGACGTGAACTGGATGTCGGTGTCGCCGCCCGGCTCATTCGCGGTGACCACCGTCGCAGTCGCTGTCGCCCACGCGAACACGGCAACGACCGCCGCCAGCGTGGCCGCAGTCGCTCTCATCCGCGCCGGGCGGGCATGACGCCCAATCGCTTTAGATGTCGGCGTAAGTGACAACCTCAGCCTTTCCACCGTCATGGGTCACAGCGCCTTTCACGGCCGGGCCCACCTGATCTGCATACTTCGCGAGCACACCGCTTTGGTGTGCCGTCTTCGGCGCGGACCATTCCTTCCGCCGCCGGTCGAATTCATCGGCGCTGACATCCACGTCGAGCGTGCCGGCATCGGCATCAATCGAAATCATGTCACCATTTTGGAGAAGTCCGATCGGGCCGCCGACCTGAGCTTCCGGGCCCACATGTCCGATGCAGAAACCGCGGGTCGCGCCGGAGAACCGTCCGTCTGTGATCAACGCGACTTTTTCCCCTGCGCCCTGGCCGTAGAGGGCGGCCGTCGTCGAGAGCATCTCGCGCATGCCGGGACCGCCGCGCGGGCCCTCGTAGCGGATGACGAGCACATCGCCCTCTTCATAGTCCCGCCGCTCCACGGCTGCGAAGGCATCTTCCTCGCAATCGAACACGCGGGCCGGACCTGTGAACTGAAGTGTCTTCATCCCGGCGACCTTCACGATCGCACCCTCCGGTGCGAGCGAGCCTTTGAGACCGACCACACCTCCCGTTGGAGAGATGGCCTTGGAGACCGGGTAAACAACCTTTTGATTCTCGTTGAATTTCACGTCCGCGAGATTCTCTTTGATCGTCCGGCCGGTGACGGTGATGCAGTCCTCGTGGAGATAACCGCCGTCGAGAAGCGCCCGCATGATCTGTGGGACGCCACCGATCTCGTAGACATCTTTGGCGACGTACTTACCGCCGGGTTTCAGGTCGGCGATGTAGGGCGTGCGCTTGAAGATTTCGGCGACATCGAAGAGGTCGAAATCGATGCCGGCTTCGTGCGCCATGGCAGGCAGATGAAGTGCGGCATTCGTTGAGCCGCCGGTCGCAGCCACGATGGTCGCCGCGTTCTCGAAGGCCTTGCGGCTGCAGATCTCGCGCGGGCGCAGGCCGTCGGCGATCATCCGCATCACCGTGCGGCCGCTTTCCAGCGCGTAATAGTCACGGCTTTCGTCAGGGGCCGGCGCGCCTGCCGATCCCGGAACAGCAAGGCCGATTGCTTCGGACACGCACGCCATGGTGTTTGCGGTAAATTGGCCGCCGCAAGCACCGGCGCCAGGACAGGCAACGCACTCGAGCTCATGCAGGTCGTCGTCCGACATGTTGCCGGCCGAATGCTGGCCAACGCCCTCGAACACGTCGACGACGGTCACGTCCTTGCCGCGGAAGGTGCCGGGTTTGATCGAGCCGCCATACATAAAGACCGACGGCACATCGAGGCGAAGCTGCGCCATCATCACGCCCGGCAGCGACTTGTCACAGCCGGCGATCCCGACCATCGCGTCGTAGCAGTGACCGCGCATCGTCAGTTCGATTGAGTCGGCGATCGTCTCGCGGCTGACCAGCGACGATTTCATGCCCTGGTGACCCATCGCGATGCCGTCGGTCACAGTGATCGTGCAGAACTCGCGCGGGGTCCCACCGGCATCATCGACGCCGGTCTTCGCGGACTGGGCCTGACGCATGAGTGCGATGTTGCAGGGCGCGGCTTCGTTCCAGCACGAGACGACGCCAACGAAGGGCCGGTTGATCTGCTCTTCCGTCAGACCCATCGCGTAATAATAGGAGCGGTGCGGCGCGCGGCTTGGCCCCTCTGTCACATGCCGGCTCGGCAGCTTCGACTTGTTGAAGGTTTTCGCGTCCATACCCGTCGCCTCTCCCCTGGATCGGTCGTCTTTTCGTTACGCGACTGTCATGAGCACACCGCGACCGTTGCCGCTTTGCCCATCTCACGCAGACCCGCATCTCGACGTCTAAGGGGTGCGCACCCTGACTGTCCACGCCGGACGGGCAGGTTGCTTAGCCAAACCAGAGACGCGCCCATTGTGGCCCGTTCGTGGCGGACCCGTCCCAGTCGCGTGGCCGTTGCGCCACGGAGGCCCTCAGTCAGCGCGAACGGATCGGCACACCTTCGAAGCGGCGCACCTCGCGGATCATCAGATTTGACCGCAATCGCGCGAGATGCGGCAGGCGGGCGAGCTTATCGCGATGGATCCGCTCGAAGTCGGCAAGGTCGGCTGCGACCACCTTCATCAGATAGTCGGTCTCGCCTGCGAGCAGATGGCACTCGAGCACCTCGTCGATCCTCGCGACCGCGGCCTCGAACGCGCTTTGATGGCCCATGCCCTGGCTGTCGAGCGTCGCCTCGATGAAGAACATCATCGAGTAGCCGACAGCTTCGCGGTTCACCCGCGCCACGTAGCAGTCGACGAGGCCCGCCGATTCGAGCTGCTTCATCCGGCGGTGACACGCCGACGTCGAAAGTCCGGCTGCCTCCGCCAGTTCCGCCGTCGAACGCCGCGCATTGGCCTGAAGCTCGCGCAGCAAACGCCGATCGGCGGGGTCAAGACTGTCGACATGGGATGTCATCCCGGAAAACTCGATAAAACTGCCAACTCCGACCGCAGATCACACGATTGCGCGGAAGATTGGCAAGACATTTCGACTGAACACGCCAATATCCTCCAATGGCATAACACGCTTATGCGAAGGCAGGGCGCACGTCTGAGGAGAGACCAAATGCGGATCGGCTGTCCCAAGGAAATCAAGGTCAAGGAATTCCGGGTCGGCCTGACACCGACCAGCGTCCGCGAACTCGTCTCACACGGCCACGACGTGCTGATCGAGGCCGGTGCTGGCGCAGGCATTGGCGAAACGGACGCCCGTTATGAAGCATCCGGCGCCAAGATCGCGCCCGACGCCAAGACCGTTTTCGCGCAGTCGGAAATGATCGTGAAGGTCAAGGAGCCGCAGGCAGGCGAACGCGCGATGCTCAGCGCCGACCAGGTGCTCTTCACCTACCTCCATTTGGCGCCCGACCCAGAGCAGACGCACGACCTGATCCGTTCAAAGGCGACCTGCATCGCCTACGAGACAGTGACCTCACCGATCGGCGGACTGCCGCTGCTCGCGCCGATGTCCGAAGTCGCCGGGCGGATGTCGATCCAGGCCGGCGCGCATTACCTCGAGAAAGCCCATGGCGGGCACGGCATGCTGCTTGGCGGCGTACCGGGTGTCGATCCGGCCAAGGTGCTCGTCCTCGGCGGCGGTACTGTCGGCTCACACGCCATCCATATCGCCCTCGGAATGGGCGCCGATGTCTGGGTCATTGACCGCAACGTCGACGTCCTTCGCAGGCTCTGGCGACAGTTCGATCGGCCGCTGAACACCGTCTACTCGACGCGCGATGCCATCGACCGGCATATCGCCGAAGCCGATCTTGTCATTGGCGGTGTTCTGATCCCGGGAGCCTCCGCGCCGAAACTCATCACGCGCGAGCATGTGCGGTCGATGAAAGCGGGCTCCGTTATCGTAGACGTTGCCATCGACCAGGGCGGCTGCGCCGAGACCTCCAAGCCCACCACCCACGATGACCCTGTCTATGTCGTCGATGACGTCGTGCATTACTGCGTCGCCAACATGCCGGGCGGTGTGCCGAAAACGTCGACGTACGCGCTGAACAACGTAACGCTGCCGTTCACGCTCGCGCTCGCCGACAAAGGCTGGCGGCAGGCCCTGACGGATGATCCGCACCTGCGCGGCGGGCTGAACGTGCACGACGGCAAGATCACCTGCGCGCCAGTCGCCGAAGCCCTTGGCCTCGAATTCGTTTCGCCGGAGCACGTGCTCGGCCTTTGAGAGCCTTCGTGGGCGCGCGTCACCGACGATGAAAGCGGGGTGGCAGGCGACAGAAGCGGTGCGTCAGCGGATCGTCTGACGTGCAGCGTAATGTCGAATTGTCTCGCCGCGACGGTCGCGGATCTCTAGTCTCGCGCGTGCGGCATTACCGTGATGGCCTCCAGAACAGCGCGCCATCTGCCCGCAACCTTTTCCCGAAACGAAGAGGCTGCCGTCCCAATGAAAACTGCACCGTTCTCTGTCACGCCGATCCTCATGACGACGCTCCTGGCCGGCGGGGTCGCTGGCGCCATCGTCGGCGCGATCCTCGATGCCATGTCGCTGACCGCGTGGCCGTGGGCGATCCTCTGCGGGGTCCTGCCTGGCTTCGTCGTCAACCCATTGCGCGCGTCGATGGAAGACAGTCTCGCCGAGATCGCCGGCGCCAAACCCGGACGGTTCGCCGTGAGCTGGCAGGGCTGCATCGGGCTCGCGATCGTCGCCTCGCTGCTGGCGGCCTACGCAGTCGTCGTGCTCGGCGCACTACCGGTCGGCTTAATCTCAGGTGCGATGATCGGGCTGATCTCGGGCATCATCATCGCGCTGGTGATGACGGTTCGCCGAACAGCCGGCTGACCCGTCTGCTGCCGGCTTACAACCCAAGCGGCTAGCGCTTGCGATACTTCGCGGCGGCCTGTTCGAGGCACGGGCGTGACTCCATCATCATGCGCATCATCCGTTGCCCGTATCGGCTCTCGTCGAACTCGCCGCTACGTCTGATGCGGCGCACCTTCGATCGATTGCCGGCGTTCGTCGCGAGCCAGAACTCGATCTCGGGCTCGCTCAAGTGCTTGATCGACGCGCCGTAGAAACAGTTGCACGTCGACCGTGGCAGATGGGGCGCGCACGCTGCGACGTAGCGGGACTTGCTGATTGACGGTGGGCCAGAAAGGCCTTGCGCGACCGGCACCGGGCCGTCGTCCGTGAAAACGCCGAGCGCGTAGAGCGGCAACGTGCTCACCAAAACGAAAACAACCGCCACCCGCGCAATCATAACCTGCCCCTTCGGCTCGACCGGCCAATCGCGATCTTGTCAGAGATTGATTAAGGCCGGATTTGCCACTGGCGTTAACGACCGGTTGAAGCGCGCACGAAGCTTGTCGGCATCGCGTGGCGGCCTGGTCGAGCTCGCCGGCTTCGACCTACCTCACCGATATTGGCCGAAGCTTTGGCGGTTGCGGCCGCTGATGTGGGCTCCTGCTGTGATCGGTTCGAACTGCCGGTCGGCGGCCGCGACACCGAGATCGCAGGGGTCGATCACGGCATCCGATCGCGGATCCCAGAACACGGGAATAGAGTAGCGCTCGCGCCCTGAGCGGTTGATCACACGATGGACCGTCGACGCGAGCCGGCCGTTCGACCAGACCTTCAACAGATCGCCAATGTTGCAGACAAGCGTGCCGGGGATCGGCGGCGCCTCGATCCAGTCACCGTCAGGCCCGCGCACCTGCAGCCCGCCCGTGTCGTCCTGCGCCAACAACGTCAGCGCGCCAAAATCCGTATGTGGCGCAACACCAAAGCGGTGCTCGGCTTCATCGCGCTCGGCCGACGGGGGATAGTAGACGAGCTGGCCGCGCGCCAGCGGGCGGACGTAAGCAGCGTCGAATGCATCCTGCTTCACGCCCAGCGCAACGGAGACCGCCGACATCAACTGCGCGCCGAGACGACACACGTCATGATAGTAGGGGATGAGGTCTTCCCTGAGCCGCGGGAGGACTTTGTCGGGCCAACGGTTCGGCGCGACCAACGGCAGGCCGGCTGCGATATCCGGATCGTCGGCGGCAACCTCGCGGCCCCAGAAGAAGACCTCCTTGAGGTCGTGCGTTTTCGCACCCTCGAGCTTCGAGAGGCCCGTCGCCATCCAGCCACGCTGGTCCGTCCCGATTTCGATCGTGCGTTTGTCGACGTCCGGCAGGGCGAAAAAATCGCGGGCGACGGCAAACGCCGCCTCAGTCCGCGCCGCGGGAATTTCGTGTCCTGTTACGTAGAAGAAGCCCATCCCGGTGGCGGCAGCATGGAGCGCTTCGGCAACGGACTTGATATCGCCGCCCTCCCGCAGCGGCTGCACGTCAATGACCGGGATCGTATCGGGCGCGCTTTGATCGGCGGCTGCGAAATCTTGCTGGCCCAAGGCCTCGCTCCTCAAACTGCGATCGGCGGCTGCGATGTGCCGCGCACGTCCTGTGCCCACGAAACAATCAACGTTGCTGCGTTCCGGCCCTTGCGCCGGACGGCTGAAGCTTTAGAGCTACCGCGCTAGGGCTGCCGGGCCACACTACGGAAAAGCCTCAGCCCAGCCATTGGGGAGCAGCGACGCCGCTATATGGAATACTTCGTTCAGCAGTTGATCAACGGGGTCACGCTCGGATCGATCTACGGCCTTATCGCGATCGGCTATTCGATGGTCTACGGCATCATCGGAATGATCAACTTCGCGCACGGCGACATCTTCATGATCGGCGCGTTTATTTCGCTGATCTTGATTCTGCTCTTTCTCTCAATCGGCCTGGCGTCCGGTGCACTTCTCTTCTTGATGCTGCTCCTCGTCCTGGTCCTCGCGCTCTGCCTGACGTCGGCCTGGGGATGGACCGTCGAGCGTCTCGCCTATCGCCCGTTGCGTGGATCGTTCCGGCTCGCACCGTTGATCTCCGCGATCGGCATGTCGCTATTCCTGCAGAACTTCGTCCAGATCATCCAGGGCGCGCGAGTTAAGCCGCTGCAGCCGCTGGTCACGGATGGCTATGCGATCATGGAAAGCGCCGAAGGGTTCACGGTGCGCCTGTCCAATATGCAGATCCTGATCGTCGTGACGACGATCCTGCTGATGGTTGCCTTCACTTACCTGATCACGAAGACGTCGCTCGGCCGCGCACAACGGGCCTGTGAGCAGGATCGCACGATGGCAGCGCTTACCGGCGTCAACGTCGACCTGACCATCTCTCTGACATTCATCATCGGCGCAGCGCTCGCAGCGGTCGCCGGCATGATGTTCCTGCTCTACTACGGCGTGATCGATTTCTACGTGGGGTTCCTCGCCGGCATCAAAGCCTTCACGGCCGCCGTGCTCGGCGGCATCGGATCGCTACCAGGCGCCATGCTCGGCGGCCTCATCATCGGGCTCATCGAAGTCTTCTGGTCGGCCTACTTCTCGGTCGAATACAAGGATGTCGCAGCGTTCTCGATCCTCGCGATCGTGCTGATCTTCATGCCGTCGGGTCTGCTCGGCAAACCTGAGATTGAGAAGGTCTGACGATGGCGGTTGAAGCTGAGACGCAGACCCGGGCCGTTGGGGTTCAGGATACGCCGAGCGTATTCGTGACGGCCGCCAAATCCGCAGCGGTTGCCGCCGGCGTCGTCGCCCTTCTCTGCATCCCGCTCATTGTGCTTCGGACCGTAAACGCCGGAACCTCACTCCAGCTCTACACACGCTACGAGCTGATGGCGTCGCTGGTTGCGATCGCATTCGCCGGACAGTTCGTTATCTCACTCGCGCGCGGTGGCTCTGGCGGCGGGGCCATCGGAGAAGCGCTGCGTCCGATTGGGTCTCTGCTGAGCGCGGCGCTGCCCTATGCCGGCGCGGGCATGCTGATCTTCGCGGTCGCGCTGCCGTTCATGCCGTTTGCCGATCGCTACATTATGGATCTCGCGGTCCTCGTGCTGACCTACGTCATGCTCGCCTGGGGCCTGAACATCGTCGTTGGCCTCGCGGGTCTTCTCGATCTCGGCTACGTCGCGTTTTACGCGGTTGGTGCCTACTCCTACGCCCTGCTCGCGCAGTACTTCGGTTTCTCGTTCTGGATCTGCCTGCCGCTTGCCGGCATCCTCGCAGCGTTCTGGGGCATCCTGCTCGGCTTCCCGGTCCTCCGGCTGCGCGGCGACTACCTCGCGATTGTGACGCTCGCCTTCGGCGAGATCATCCGCATTGTCCTGCTCAACTGGTATGAGTTCACCGGCGGCCCAGACGGACTGTCGGGCATTCCGCGTCCGAGCTTCTTCGGTCTCGAATTCAAGCGCTTCCCGGCTGAAGGGGAAGTGACCTTCCATACGTTCTTCAACCTCGACTTCGATTCAACGCACCGGATCATATTCCTCTACTTCCTGATCCTCATTCTCGCGCTGATCACAAACTTCGTGACGATCCGGCTGCGGCGCCTCCCGATCGGGCGCGCATGGGAGGCGATGCGAGAAGATGAGATCGCCTGTAAGTCGCTCGGCATCAACACGGTGACGACGAAGCTGACGGCGTTTGCCATCGGGGCGATGTTCGGCGGGTTCGCCGGATCCTTCTTTGCGACCAAGCAGGGCTTCATCTCGCCTGAGAGTTTCACGTTTCTTGAGTCCGCCATCATCCTTGCGATCGTAGTGCTCGGTGGCATGGGCTCGCAGATCGGTGTTGCGATTGCAGCGGTTGTTCTGATCGGCGGGCTTGAAGTCCTGCGCGATCTCGACTTTCTCAAGACAGTCTTCGGCCCGGATTTCGACCCGAAGCAGTGGCGCATGGTCATCTTCGGCGCGCTGATGGTGTCGGTCATGGTCTGGAAGCCGCGCGGGCTCATCGGCAGCCGGCAGCCGACGATCGCGCTCAAGAAACGCAAAGCCATCGGTTCTGATCTGGTTCAGGAGGGATCGGGCTGATGTTTGCCGTCTCCGATCCCGTCCTGAAGGTCGAACACCTGACGATGCGCTTCGGTGGCCGGATCGCCGTCGACGACATCTCGTTTGCCGCAGCGCGAGGCGACATCACAGCGATCATCGGCCCGAACGGCGCTGGCAAGACGACGGTCTTCAACTGCCTGACGGGCTTCTACAAACCAACTGTTGGCATGATCACCATGCAGCGGAAGGGCGGTGATACGTTCCTGCTCGAACGCCTGCCCGACGATGCGATCAACGCCCGCGCCGGCGTCGCCCGGACGTTTCAGAACATCCGCCTGTTCGCCGGGATGACCGTGCTCGAAAACCTGCTGGTCGCCCAGCATCGGCCTTTGATGGCGGGTTCCGGCTACACCGTCGGCGGTATCCTCGGGCTCAGGTCGTATCGTGATGCTGAGAAAGCGGCGATCGAGA
>JBCBXS010000120.1:0-7494 GCA_039816475.1 Pseudomonadota bacterium
GATCCAACGCGGTAGTCCGCCGGCGCGTAGAAGTCGCAGCGGCCGGCCTCGAAAAGACCCCGGCACTTCGCGTCCTGTTGGCCGGGGCCGTGCACGGCGATCGCATGCCCGCCGTTCTTCCGCGTCACCGCCATCGACGGCACATCTGTGTCGCCATCGCCGAAGTAGATAATGTTCGCGAACGGCACGGGCCGGCGCGCCTCCGGCATATGCTCGTTGATCGACTGGCCGAGGTCTTCGACACCCTTGTTGATGCGGAACAGGTACTGCGTCTTGCCGGTGTCGGTGATGACGCGCTTCGGATACGGAAGGTCATAGGCATCGAACCAATACTCCGACGCAAACACGTTATGAAAAGCCGGGTAGATCGGCGTACCCTCGATGATCTCGGTCAGGCCCGACGAGATCAGGTAATGCCGGACAGTAATGTCGCTGTCGGCACCGGCCTGAGCAACGTAGGTATTCATCGCCTCGAACCACGCCTCGACGCCTGCGAAAAGTTCGACCTCGCGGCCCTGCGCGACAAGGTCTTCGCGGTCGACACGTACGCCTGCGTCCTTCGCCTTTTTGTAGAGCAGGTGCATGTAGGTTATCAGCGGATCGGCACCTTCCTCGGCGGCGATGCGGTTCGACTCCTCCCAGAACGTGCGCGGGTCGACGCCGATCTTCGGCAGGAACGCATACTCCTGCATCGGGCGCGGCGAGAGTGTGCCGTCGAAATCGTAGACGAGCGCAATGACGGCTTTGTCGAAGCTTGCCTCCGATGGCGCTTCTGCTCTGGCAGACTTCGCGAGCGTCTTACCCGCACGAGAAGACTTCCGCGGTGCCTTCGCCGAACCTCGCGCCATGGTTGTCTCCCCCGCCCCTGTCGCTAACGTGGCGCCAAACATAACACTCGGGAGGACGCCATGCATGTGAAGGACGCGCGGATTGGATTCATCGGGCTTGGCGCGATGGGACGCGGCATGGCGCTCAATTGCGTGAAGAAGGGTTTCTCACTCGCCGTGCACGATTTAGCGCCGGAGCCGGTCCGAGATCTGGTCGCCGCCGGTGCAACCGCTGCAACGCCCGCGGAGATCGCAAAATCGTGCAGCGTGATTGTCACCGTTCTGCCGACGGGCCGCGAAGTCCGCGAGGTGGTCATGGCAGCCGATGGCCTGCTCGACCATTGCGCGCCTGAGACCCTCATCGTCGATTTATCGACCATCGATCCGGAAACCACGGACGCCCTGCATGATGCCGCAAAGGCGCGGGACTGCAGCGCCATCGACGCGCCGATCGGCCGGCTCGCGTGGCACGCCGATCGCGGCGAGAGCCTGTTTATGGTTGGCGGTTCAAAGGCCGATTACGAGCGCGTTCTGCCCCTGCTCGAGGCGATGGGGACGACCATCCACTATTGCGGCGAAGGCGGCACCGGCACGCGGACCAAGCTCGTCAACAACTACCTGGCCATCATCCTCTGCCAGCTCAACGCAGAAGCACTGACGCTGTCACAACGCTTCGGGCTTGATCTCGCGACTACGCTCGATGTCGTACACGGGACGACGGCAACGAACGGCCAGCTCAAGGTCAATTGGCCGAACAAAGTGCTCGCCGGGGACACCGATCCCGGCTTCACGATTGATCTGGCACACAAGGACCTCTCGTTGATCGTCCAAGCAGCCAACGCGGCGCGCGTTCCCGTACCTGTTGCGGCAGCCGCCCGGGAGGCGTTCTCGACGGCGCGTGCACGCGGGTACGGAAACCAGGACTTCTCCGCGATGGTTGATGTGCTGTGCGACATCGCGCAGATCGAACGCGCGCGCAGCTGAAACCAATGCGCGACGTGCGGCGAGCCGACCACGGAGCAGGCGCGAGCCGAAGGCAACGCTGACATGAGCAACCAGCACATCCCCGTCGCGCCTGGCATCGCGTTGCCTGAGAGCGAGCTGTCGTTCACCTACGTGCGCTCGCCGGGCGCCGGTGGCCAGAACGTCAACAAGGTCGCGACAGCTGCGCAGCTCCGCTTTGACGTCCGAGGATCCGACGCGTTGCCGGAGCCTGTGAAGGCTCGGCTCCTTGAGGTCGCCTCTCATCTTGCAACCAACGCCGGCGAGATCGTCATCACCGCTCATCGTTTCAGGACGCAGGAAGCGAACCGGCGCGATGCGATTGCGCGGCTCGTGGACCTGATCCGCAGAGCCGCCGTCCGCCAGAAGCCCCGCGTCCCAACACGGCCGACGCGATCTGCAACGCGGAAGCGGCTTGAGAACAAACGGCGCCGGAGCGACGTCAAGCAACGCCGCGGACGCGTCTCGACTGATTAGGACATCCGTCGTCCAGACATGCGCGTAACGCCGTTAGGCGGCGGCCCGTCCGGGCTCTGCTTCGCGCGCGTGCTCGGTCCAGTCCTTGAGCTTCTCAATGGCCGGCGGTGGGCCATCGCGCAGGATACGCTGGCCTTCGCGCGTGCCGCAGAACCGCAGGATGGCGGCTTGCACGCTGGCCGGGTCCGCCGCGCAGATCTCAGTCGCCGAGCGATAGCCGGCACCGACCAGCAGCTGGGCATGTGTGCCCCGCAGCCAGGGCACCGTCATGACGAGCCGCGCCTGATCCCGCCAGTCGCCGAGGATGTCCGGCGTGATGTGACGGGCGCCGATCCGTTCTGCGGCCTCATCCAGATCGGCCGTCATCAGATCGCGAACGGTATGAATGCCGACCGGTTCGAGGCGGGCAGCCGTACGCGGGCCAATGCTCGGTGCGTCAACGATCGGATCGGAAATCGCGAGATAGAACTTCTTCTCTCGTTCGCTCGCGGTTTCGAGCGGCTGCGCCGGCCAAGGTTCAGGACGCGATGGTCGGAACAGCGTGTGAAGCTCGGCTCTGGCGCGCTGGCGGCGCGACTGCCAGAGACGCCGGCGCGCGCGATGGCGTCCGTTGCCTTCGCGGTCCAACCACCGTCGATGATTGCGCCATGTCGAACGGGACGCCGAACGCGACTGCGTTTGCCTGCGGCGTGTCGATGAACGTCGCGTAGAGGCGAACCGCGAGAGGCGGCGCGACCGCGTCGTCCGGCGCTGCCGGTTCGCGCCCTTGGAAGAGCTGCGAGAGGCGCTTGTTGCCGGGGCGCCCGGTGAACCTGGCGCGTTGGCCCTAACCGACATCGGCGCCGCAGGATCCGACGTCGCTCGCACCTCGGCGCGGAGTTCGGCAAGATCGGCTGACAATTCGGCGAGGTGCCGCGCTATTTCCCTGACGGCAGTCTCGAGACCGGCGAGATCGCGGGTGCGCACGCAATCAACGTGATGCGCTTGAACGTGCTCTGCCTGATCAAACGTCGCGTGCGGGATGCTGACCTGTGCCGTCGCGGCATCCTGCAGGACTTCGGTCGACTCGCCCACACTCCGACCGCCGGACCGGAAGATCGCGAGGCTAACGTCGCCGCTCTCAATTTCGAGTGCGGCTGCGATCAGGTCCTCGATCTCAACGCGCCGCGAGACATCCAAGCGCGACCGGAACTCGGCGACTGACAAGCTGCTCGAAGCGCCACCCTCGCGAAGACGTGCCTGAAGCGCGCGCCGCGTCGCGACCGGATCGATCCCCGCATCCATCAACGCAGGCGCCGCCGACATCATGCGGGTCAGCGCAAGGAGCACCGATGTCAGATCGTCCTCTCGGAGACCGTATTGATCGGCCAGCGCGCGGGCCGCTTCGAACACGTCTTCGGCAGGGCCGAGATCACCGGCGACTGTCCAACAGCCTGACCGCCTTTCCGAGGTCGCGCGCTCCTCGACCTGCCACCGCACTTCGTCGTGAGCTGAAATCGAACGCGCCGCGTCCAGCAATCGCTGCCCACAGCATTTGCAGATGGTCATACCGGCTCCCCCCGGCTGCAAAGCAGCCGGCCCCTGAGGCACATCGCACCACGTTCGATGTAGATGACTCGCGAAGGACCGGGCGACGCCATCCACAGTCCGGCGCCTCTATGGTCAGCCGATCAGCAGGCGATCAATCGCCGTTGCAGGGCCACGTCTCAGGCGGTGTCAGCCCTTCCGGCAGCTGTGTTGCCGCGTTGCCGCAAGTCCCGCGAAGCTGCTCGGCTGTAAGGCCGATGACGCCGCTGAGATCGGCATCATGGAAGCTCGCCCGGTAGAGATAGCTGTTGGTCAGATCGAGGCCTGAGGCCGCGATGCCGGAAAACACCGCACGGCTGAGATTGGCTTCGCGGGCATTGACGCCAGTAAGATCGGCGCCTGCAAAGTTCGCGCGCGGGAGCTGCGCGCCGCGAAGGTCGGCGTTGGTCAGCCGGGCGTTCGCAAAGTCAGCGCGCGTGAGTTCGGCCTTGCCGAGCATGGCGTCAGCCAGGTCCGCCTTTGCAAAGAACATGCGGCTGCCGAAGGCCTTCTGAAAGTTGGCCTGCACGAGCTTTGCGCTCACAAAGACTGCGGCGGTCAACTCGGTTTTTTCGAACCTGGCGCCCGAAAGATCGGCCGACTTCATGTTCGTGCGAGATAGATCGCCGCCTGAGAACTGTCCGCCCGATAGGTTCATGCGCGCGAGGAACTTTGCGGGCTTCCGGCATCCCGACCAGTCGACGCCCGGACCTGGGGCCGTTCCGCACGCAGCGAGCGCCGGACCGGCTGCAAGCGTCAGGATCGCGCCCATGCAGATGCCGACTGCAAACCCGGTCGCAGCAGCAGACCTCCAGCCAATAGCGCGCATCTCGAAAAGCCTCCCTGATGGTCGTGCGCTCTTGAACGGCGAACGACGTCACCTGAACCCATCGCCTTCGAGCCCAACGCGCAAGGCACGCTTTCGTCAGTCGGTTACTTTGCCGGCGTGGGTGTCGACGGAGGAGCCGGCGGTGTTGCATCCCCGCCGGCGCCGACCGACCGGCGGCCGGGCACTAACTGCACGATCAGGGTTGCCGCGAACATCATCGCAGCGCCCCCCCAGCCGATGGGCGAAAGCCGCTCGCCCAACAGGATCGCGGCCGCCAGCGCTGCGAACACCGTCTCCATCGCAACCAGAATGGCAGCGTCCGTACTCGGCGCATGGCGCATCGCAACAGCGAGCAACGTGAACGTCAGTGCACTCGAGAGAACACCCACAAACAGAATTTCGGTCCAGGCGGCTTGGATCGCCTCCCATGAGACCGTCTCGAACGCGAAGGCGAAGACGAAAGCAATCGCGCCTGTGACTGCAAACTGGATCGCGGTGAAGGTGATCGGCCGGGCGTGCTTGGAGGACGCCTCGATTACCACCATATGCGCGGCCCAGAAGATCGCCGAGATGGCAACGAGCATGTCGCCGGTCGAGAAGCCGCCGACGGTCCCGCCGCCCAAAAACCACGTGCCAATAAACGCGAGCGCGGCGGCACCCCAAACATGAGAAAGCGGCCGCACACGAAACGCAGCCCACGCGAGGATCGGCGTGATGACGACATAGAGCCCGGTGATAAAGCCGGTGTTCGTCACCGTCGCCGTGACCAGCCCGATCTGCTGGAGCCCCGCGCCGAGGAAAAACATCACGCCGGAGAACGCGGCGATCGGGCTCAACGCGCCGAGCGTGCTGAGACTGTCTGTTGAACTGCGACGCCCCTCCAGCCATGCGAGTGGCGCAAGCACGACGGTGGCAACAAGGCAGCGAAGCGCCACGAACAGAAGCGGGCCCATGTGGTCCATCGCCGTCTTCTGAAAGATGAACGCAAGTCCCCAGATCACGGAGATCGCAAGAAGCATGGCATTGGCGCGGCTGCGGGTCATGCGCGCTGGTATCGGCTGGGTCTCGAATATGCAATGAGCGTGAGACGGCGCGCAGGCCGCGGCCGCATGCTCTTTTGATGAGTGAGACAACCGCCGTGCCGGAAACCGCCCTGGCCTGGACAGCCCTCGCGATCGCGGTGTCAGCCGGCGCGTTTGTGCAAGCGTCCGTTGGGTTCGGGTTTGGCCTCGTGGCCACACCGGTTGCGCTCGCCGCCATCGGGTCGGCTGAGGCGATCGCGGTGCTGATCGGGGCCCATGTGGTCCAAGCGGTGATGATCTGCCCGCGCCTGCTGCCGGACGCGCCACGCCGGTTGTTGATCGTCATGGTCGTCGGTGCGCTTGCCGGAATGCCGCTCGGGCTTCTCGTTCTCGATGGCCTCGATATCGCGGACTTGAAGCGCGTCGTCGGCATCAGCCTGCTTGCCTTCACCGCATTCCTATTCTGGCGCGAGATCAGCCAGCAGCCGGCATCGCTCACAACGGATGCCGGTAAGACGAACGCGCCGGACGTCGTGACGCTCTCGGCATCCGGCATCGCCGGCCTGTTTGCCGGCTGCCTCACGGCCTTGCTCGTTATGCCTGGGCCGCCGGTTGCGATCCTCGGCGGATGGCTTCGGCTGCCAGCCGAGCGCTTTCGGTCGCTAATCCTCTCATTCATGGGCGTTTGCTACGTCGCGAGCGCAGCGCTGTTCGCGGTTAACGGACGAATGACGTCGTCTGTGATGGTCACGATCGTGTGGCTCGCCCCCGCAGTCGCCCTCGCGACGGTGGCGGGTCTGATGCTTGCGAGTTACCTCAGCGGACGCCGGCACCGTTTCGCCGTGCTCGCGCTTTGCACCGTCTCGGGTCTCTACGCCCTCGCCTCGTCGGTGTAAGAGAGGCCAGCAACACCGAGGCTTGGAGCATCCAACGATGTCTGAAACGCGCGCAGCTCTGATCAGTGGCGGAAACCGTGGGATCGGGCTTGAGATCGGCCGGCAATTGATGCGCGCCGGGTATCAGGTCGCGCTAGGCGCCCGCGATCCTGGGGCCGGACAGCAGGCTGCTGATGCGTTCGCCGCCGAAGGGCTCGAGCCCGCGGTCGTCCCGCTCGATGTGACCTATGGGGCAAGCGCTGAAGCCGCTGTTGCCGAGACCTATCGGCTGTTCGGACGCATCGACGTGCTCGTCAACAATGCGGGCATCCTGATCGACCGGCCGACGGAAGACGGCGCCAACAGCGTTGCGCGTATCCCGATTGATATCGTCAATGCGACGTTCCAGACGAACACGATCGGTGCGCTGAGGCTGACGCAGGCCTGCCTGCCGGTAATGCAGGCCGCCGGATACGGCCGGATCGTCAATATGTCATCGGGCCTTGGCCAGCTCTCGGACATGAGTGGCGGCATGCTCGCCTACCGGATGTCGAAGGTCGCGATGAATGCGATGACGGCGACGCTGGCGGCCGAACTCGGTCAGGGCCCGATCAAGGTCAATGCGATGGCGCCCGGCTGGGTGCGGACCGATATGGGGGGCGCAAACGCGTCGCGGTCGGTTGAGGAAGGCGCCGACACTGCGGTTTGGCTCGCGCAACTGCCGGAAGACGGCCCGACGGGGAAATTCTTTCAGGATCGCGAAGAGATCGCCTGGTAGGCCCGGTACCCGAGCACAATCTTACAATGTTGCCCGCCTGATCAAGGACGGAGCGTCAGACGCCGCGGATGATGTTGCCGATCAGGAGCGTCATATAGGCTGTAATCGCGAGCCAGTA
>JBCBXS010000121.1:0-7487 GCA_039816475.1 Pseudomonadota bacterium
GATCGGCGCAGCCGGCGCGATGATCATGGCGGGATACCGTCTGAAGGAGGGTCAGCGCGGCGCATTCATCCCGGCGATTATCGCCATCGTGGCCCTGATCGCGATCTTCGTCATCACACAGGTCTACGAGATCAACGTCCGGCGCATCGAGACGGCGGACGACCAATTGGGCGTCACGCTGGCGACCATCGCGGTTGCCGCGTTCGTGTTCGCGCTCGCCTGGTCCGGTTGGCGCGCTTACCGCATCGATGAGACGCTGAAGGGCGTCATGATCGACACGGCGAAGACGACATCACTCGTGTTCATCATTCTGCTCGGCGCCGCGATGCTGACGGCGGCCTTCCGCGCGTTTGGCGGCGAGGAGCTGGTCCGCGAATTCCTGACGAGCCTCTCCGGCGGCTTCTGGATCCAGTTCATCATCGTGATGGCAGTGATCTTTCTGCTCGGCTTCTTCCTCGACTTTATCGAGATCGCAGTCGTCGTTGTCCCGATCGTCGCGCCGATCCTGCTGATGGACCCGTCTGCCAACATCACCGCCGTCTGGCTCGGCGTGATGATCGGCCTCAACATCCAGACCTCGTTCCTGACACCACCGTTTGGATTTGCGCTGTTCTATCTGCGCGGCGTCGCGCCGGAGAACGTGACGACGGTGAACATGTACAAAGGCGTCGTGCCGTTCATCACGCTGCAGCTTGCCGCCCTCGGCATTGTTGGCAGCGTCCCGGCGCTCGTGAACTATCTTCCGACACGGCTCTCTCTGACATCCGAGACCGCACCGCCACCGATCAACCCGCGGCTGCAGCATTGCATCGAGGAATACAACTTCGAGCAGTTCCTCTCGCGCGGTGACGCGATCCAAGGTGCCATCGGGGAGGCCGCCAAGCTCGACGTCTCGTACCTGCCAAGCCGCGCAAAGGGTAACTTCGAGAAAGGGGTCAAGGCCGCCGAGGGACTGTTTGAGAAAATCGAGGCCGTGCGGGCGACGTCTCGCGCGGTCGTCGAAGCGGCCCCCGCCTACCGTCCGGCACACACGCGTGTCCGCGAAATTCAGAGCAACATCCGGCGGCTTAAGGCCGAGCTTCAGGAACTGCGGACGCGGCTTTCCCGCTCGCGCGGTGCGTCCGACGAAGCCAAAGCGGCACTGCAGGCCGCAATCGATAAGGACGCAGCCGAGATCGAACGGCTCGAGGGCACGATCCCGGCTGAATGGGACGAAACCTACAAAGCCTTCTCCAAACTGCAGAAAGACGAGACCAACGCGCGGCGTCAGTACCGTCGTGCGGCGGACCAGACCTATGAGCCGGTTGCACAACTGATCGCAATTCTCGACGCGACCGACGCGCTTAAACCGCAGCGCGCGGCAATCGAAGACATCGCCGGCCGCATCGACAGCGGCGACCGGCCGAAGCTGATCGATGAACTGCAGGCGCTGCAAAGCACCGTCGGCAGCATCGCCGGTGCCCGACAGATCCGGTCTGCAATCTCGGGCGCGCGCCGTGCCCTACGCGCGCGCCAACCGGACCCTGAAAAGGCGAAGGCGGAACTCGCCAAGGCAGTCGCGCTTACCGACGCGGAACTCGCCTGGCGGGCCCGCGCCGAAACCGAGCTCCGGCCGGGCCTCGTCGCCTACGAGGGGGCGATCCGCGACACCATCGGCCTCAGAAAGCTGCGGCGGCTGCCGCGCGATCCGGCGCTCTACGTCGCCGCGTGCATGTCGGGCCATCGCGACATCTCGCTGAGCTTCTAGCGGCGGCGCGCGGCCCGCCAGTCGCCGTTTACGCTCGAAACCGCTAGACGCTTTACCGGGCGCGGATGGCTTGCCAGTAGTTGGCCATGTCGTTGTTGCCCGGTCGCCCTGTCTTCGATGGCCTGCCACCCGGCCTTGCGGGCGACCTCGCCTATGCCCTCTTCTGCCGACCGGACCTTTCCGACCGTCGCGCGGCAGACCACGAGGCACTTGTCCTCCGCGCCCGCAGACAGCTTCGCGGTCTTGCGCCGCACTATATCGATAGCCCGGTTGGTCCGGTCGCGACCTACACGCTTGAGCCGCCAAAGCCGTCTGGCACTGCGCTGTTGATCGTCCACGGCTGGACGAGTGAGGCCTCGTTCATGACAGCGATCGCCGAACCCCTACGCCAGCGCGGCCATCGCGTTGTGCTGTTGGATATGCCGGCGCACGGGCGGTCGCCTCAATGTCGTGCGAGCCTCATCGATTGTGCGCGCGGTATTCGTGCCGTCGCAGAGACGCTCGGGCCGTTCGATGGCCTGTTGGCCCACAGCATTGGCGCTCTTGCGGGCCTGCTCGTCGCCGAAGGCGGACCGCCGCTCGGTCCGGGCCCAACATTCCCGCATGTCGCCCTGATCGCAGCTCCGAACGCGCTTTCCGAGATCACACGAAGCTTTGGCGCAGGTGCGGGGCTTGATCACGCTCAGCAGCGCGCCTTCGAGATGCGCGTCGCACGCGTCGGTGCCCGCCCCGTCAGCCGATTCTCAAGCGCAAACCTGATCGGAGAAGCAAAGCCACGAACGCTCGTTGTCCATAGCCGTGACGACACAGTCATCCCGGTCGCCAACGCCATCGAGATTGCACAGGCCGTGCCGCGCGGTCAGCTCACGCTGGTCGACGATCTCGGCCACGCGCGGATCCTCTACGCGCCGCCGGTCGTCCGCCAGATCCGAAACTTCTTTGATCCACTGATCGGTCGCCACAGCGACGGCTGACATCAGACCATCTCGATGGCGACCGCCGTCCCCTCACCCCCGCCGATGCAAAGCGACGCGATCCCGCGCTTGCCGCCGCTGGCCGACAGCGCGTGCATCAGCGTCACGAGGATCCGCGCGCCGGAGGCCCCGATCGGATGGCCGAGCGCGCAGGCCCCGCCATTGACGTTGAGCTTGTCGTGAGGAATGCCGAGCTCGGCCATGGCGGCCATCGGCACAACGGCGAAAGCCTCGTTGACCTCCCAGAGATCAACATCGTCGACCGTCCAGCCAAGTCGCTCCATCAGAGACTTCATGGCCGGGACCGGCGCGGTTGTGAACCAGCCCGGCTCCTGCGCATGGCTTGCATGACCGAGGATGCGCGCCTGAACGTTGAGGCCCTTCGCATCCGCCGTCGACTGCCGTGCGAGCACAAGCGCCGCCGCACCATCTGAAATGGACGACGCGTTCGCAGGCGTCACGGTGCCATCTGACTTAAAGGCAGGCTTCAACGTCGGGATCTTGTCGGGCCGGGCGTTGCGTGGCTGCTCGTCCGCTGCGACGGTCACCTCGCCTTTGCGCGTCTTGAAAGTCACCGGCGTGATCTCGGCTGCAAACCGATCCGACTCCTGCGCGGCCGTCGCCCGAGAGAGCGATGCGAGCGCGTAGTCATCCTGCGCCTCGCGGGTGAACTGATACTTCTCCGCACAATCCTCAGCGAACGTGCCCATCAGCCGGCCGGTGTCGTAGGCATCTTCTAGGCCGTCGAGGAACATGTGGTCGACCAACGCCCCGTGTCCGAGCCTGAGCCCGGCTCGAGCTTTCGGGACGAGATACGGCGCGTTGGTCATGCTCTCCATGCCGCCGGCCACCACGACATCACCGTTGCCCGCCTTGAGCTGGTCATGTGCCAGCATGACCGTCTTCATGCCCGAACCGCACATCTTGTTGACGGTCGTTGCCGGAACGCCCTTGTCGAGACCGGCACCGAACGCGGCCTGGCGGGCCGGCGCCTGGCCGAGCCCGGCGGGCAGGACGCAGCCCATCAGCACCTCGTCCACCGCGTCTGACGGAGCGCCAGAGCGGGCGAGCGCCGCCTCAATTGCAACCGCCCCAAGCATCGGCGCAGTCACATCAGAAAGATCCCCCTGGAACCCGCCCATTGGCGTACGCGCGGCGCCTACAATGACGATCGGATCGTTTGGGCCCTTGGCGGCAGTGGATTGTTCGGACATGGAAAACTCCGGGGCTGCAAACGGTCTGGATGTGCGCTGCGGCTCAGCGCGGCCATGCGCGGGTATCTTTTCTCATGTACTGCGCCGATCCGGTCTGCTCAACGCCAACGCTCGAGCGCAAAGACCGCAATCGCACCCAAACCGTCAGCAATCGTCCGCATCGCAGGTGATGTGCAGCGCGGTGCACCCTTGCCGCGTCCACATTTGTCGTGTCGTCTGAAGTTATGGCCACAACGCATCTGCACGGACCCGACGCTATGCCGACAACATCAACCGCCCCGCAACAGGCTTCACCTCACCGAAACGCGGCTCCCGCGTGCGTGCTCGCAGCCGCCACAGGACTGCTGGCAGCCTTCACTGTCGCGATCGCAACGCCGAGCCTCGCAAGCGATTATCAGCACAGTTGCCGGACTGCAGATGGTGGATACTTCATGCAGGACGGCGCTCTGTTCGAAGCGTCGGCGCCAGACAAGTTCGTGCCCTATCGAACGCTGAAGCGGTCGGTTCTGACCCGGCGCAACGGCTACTGCCTCGGCCGCGTCGGCGGCAAGGGCGAACGCCGCAAGTATGGCTTCTCGTTCGAGCGCTATCTGGTCGAGGTCGCCTTCCGCGTCGGCGCCGAGCGCGTTGAGACGATCCTGTTCTGCGAGGAGGCCAGCGACGGCTTGCCGGTGTCAGCGCGCTGCGAGGTCGAACGCGTCACCGAGCGGTTTACGGCAAGTCTGACCCAGCCGGACACGGTGCCGTCCAGCGCCTCGCGCGACGATGAAGACGGCGGAAGCACCCAGGCCTCGGCGCCGGCGATCACCGGCCGCTGGGACCACAACGGTTCCGAGATGAAGCTCGAAGCACGTGGCGCAGCCCGCATTTTCAAGTACGCGAAACCACGATCGGGTTTGCGGTCTGTCGGTGTCGAGCCCGGCACGGTGCTGTTCCGCGGAACCAAGGAGGGCGAGCGCTACTCGGGCGAGGCTTACGTCTTCACGCGGCGCTGCGGTCCGCGGGCCTTCACGGTCGAAGGTCCCGTCAGCGCCGACCAGCAACGGGTCACGCTTTACGGCGAACGGCCGCGCTTCAATCGCGCCTGCAAGCGTATTGGCGGGGCAGAGGAAACGCTGGTCTTCTCACTCGGCCGCTAACGCGCGCCAAAGCCACGCGCAAGGAGCATTCGCAGGCCCGCGCGCCGTCGCAGGGGCGACACCCCCCGGCTCGCGATGCTAACCCACTTCTGGCGGTCCGCCGGTCGGCGGTCGCGGGCGACCCGCGTGCGGATTGGGGGTTTGGGGTATGGCGACAGCAACGGACATGGCGGACGAGACGCGTCAGGAGGCGATGCGCCTCAGGACGTCGCGCTGGCGGAACTTCGTCGGCTACATCTTTGGCGACAATCCGCTGATCGGCGCTGCCTCGATCATGCTCTTGATCATCTCAGGCTTTGCGACCTGGAGCGGTATGACCGACTTCATCGTCGGCGCGCAGGGCTCCGGCGCGGAAAGCGTCGGCAAATCGATTGGCGGCATCGAAGTCACCAATGATGCGGTGATCATCTCGATCGTCGTCGCGCTAACGCTGCTGATGTGGCTCGCACTGCGCGAGGCCTTCGGCCGCGAACGGACCCTGCGCGAACGCCTGATCATGATGCCGCTCTATGCGTTCCTCGCGCTCTGGTCGGTGGGCTTCGGCTACGGATTCTGGTGGAGCCTCATTGCCGGCCAGGAAGCAACCAAGACCAGCATGGCGGCGATGCAGAACGATGCGCGCGATGCGACCGGTGCAATTGCCGCCCGCCTTGAAGCCGTCCGCATTCAGCTCGACAGCGTCGTCTCCTGGTCGGACTCACAGATGCAGCGCGAGGAGCGCTCAGGCGGCTCCTGCGGGATCAGATCAGGCGCCGGTCGCGGGCCGCTTTACAATGCGCGGGCAAGCGTTCGCGACAGCGTCGCATCGCTTCGCGACAACATCACCCAATCGTGGATCGGCCCAGTCCAGACCGAGCTTGAACGCCTACGCCAGACGGCATCGACCGCGCCGTCGGGCCAGTCTCTCGTCGAACGCCAGGCAGCCTTCGAAGCGCGCGCGAGTTCGATCCGCTCCAGCGCGAAGAGTATTGCCGCGCGCTCTAACGAGCTTGGAACGTCAACGGCGTCTGAAATGCGTGCGCTGGCCCAGGCCGTCGCGGTCAAACCCGGCGAGACGGGTTTTTCCTGCTACGACCCGACGCTTGCCCAGCGCCTGTCGTCGGCAGCAGAGCAGGCAGCACAACCGGCCGTGCTCGATCTGCGCGAAGCCGCCTTCAACGAGGGCCCGGCCGGCGTCGCCAATGCGGTCAAGAACCTGTGGGCCAATATCGGTGAGGGGCTCGAGCGGCTGCTTCAACGGATTATGGGAAGCCAGTCGCCGGACGGCCGCGATCTTGAAGGCCAGCCGATCACCGGCCGCGATCTGATCGCGTTGCTTGCAACGTTGGGTGTCGATCTCGGCCTGTTCGCGCTGACGGCGCTGAACCCGCCGCACCGCCCCATCATTCCGATCCATACGCGGGCTCGCGCTCACATTCGCCGCGCAATCGAGCGGGCGGGTCAGACCGATGGCGTAACGCTCGAATGGATCCGAAAGCACATCATCCATCACCGGCAGAAGTCGTACCTCGTCATCCCGAACCTTTATTCGACAACGGAAGACGAACGGGAAAAGGCGCTCGCGATGAACAAGCTCGCGGGCGTGCTCGACGATCTGCGCGTTGTGCGATGGCCGCATCGCGCGCGCTTCCCGTACGGCCTGTTCGGGTTCGGGCGAAGTGAGCTGCAGACGCTAAAGGCCGAAGAGACGATCGGGCAGAGCGACACCGACATCAGCGACTATCGGCGGGAGCTTCTCAAGAACAAGCAGGCAAACCTCAGCGACGCCGACCGTCAGCGCATTGAGATCAAGCTCGGCAATGCCCCGCACCGGAACCACGGCCTGTTCTCCAAAGCCGAAGTGGCCCTCGAAAGTGCCGACTGGAGCGATCGCGCCCAAGGCGATCTCGAAGTCTTCGTGCTGAACGACACCGAAGGGCTGACGCCGCTGCTCGAGGAACTCAACGCGCTGCGGCGGCCGGAGTAGACCCGGCTGCCAAGCGCCAAAGAGCCGCTGGCGGGTTGACCGGCCCCGGGCCGGATGATGAGGCTACCGCATGAGCGAAACACAGCGTCACGCCGGCACGCCGACCCTTAACCTGCCGAACATCCTGACGCTTGGACGCATGCTTGCTGTCCCGGTGATCGCGTTTGCGTGCCTGTCGCTGCCACGCGAGAGCGGCGCCGTCCTCGCGTTTCTCGTATTCGCAGCGGCGAGCATCACCGATTACCTCGATGGCTATCTCGCGCGCACGCTCGACCAGCACACCGAACTCGGCCGCATGCTCGACCCGATCGCAGACAAGTTGCTGGTCGGCGTTGTCCTCCTCGCGCTTGTTGCGAACGGTTCGATCAGCGGCATCCACACGGTCGCGGCGATCCTGATCCTCGGCCGCGAGATCGTTGTGTCGGGCCTCAGAGAGTTTATGTCCGG
>JBCBXS010000122.1:0-7459 GCA_039816475.1 Pseudomonadota bacterium
CCACGGCAAACCCTTCGTAGCGTCCGGTTGCCGCAATACGCGCTGCGTCCCTGGGCGGGAAGATCACCGAAAACTGATGCTGCGCCGTTGTATCGCCCGGCGCGCTCTCTCCAGCCGAGATGGCGGGCCAGATGAAGATCTCATTGTTTTCCACATCTCCGCCGCGGCGTTGGATGGCGGGAGCAACGCTCATGGCGCGCGCAAGCTGCCTCAGTAGCTCGCCGACGGGCTGCTTTGTCTGCCGCGCGTAATCGACAAACGCGCGTCTCACGTCCGGTGCTGCATCCCCGGTCGGAACGTTTGCAAGAACCGGAGCCGTCGACGCCGTCTCCGCAATTGCCGCAAGCGCCTCGACCTCACCTGATTTCGCCGCTTCGAAGATCGCCTCGAAGGTCTCGCGCGCGGAAACAGTTAGCCGCTTGAGATCGGTTGCCGATGGCTCGGTGATCGGTCTTGTGTCCAAGCGTCGTGGTTCGGCTGGCTGATCTTGCCCCGATGGTGGCTTGACCGCCGCGGCAGGCGACTCGCCCGGAGTGTCACCTGGAGCCAGTGCCGCCTGACGCTGCTCGGGCGTGGGTGGCTCCGGCCTAAACATGGGGCCGACGTAGACAAGGCTCGTGAGCGCACCTACGACGATAAGCCCAGTCATGAGGACAAGTCGCATCAACGGCTCCTTTCGTCGGGAAAACGTCTCACACTGCGGTGCCGACCATCGCGTCGCGCGAGGCATCGGTAGCCGAGGGGGCAGAATAATGTTCGGACGGCGCAACGCCGCACGGGGCGACTGAAGTGCCGGACTGGCTGCCAAACCCACTTGTTCTGCCGGTCGGCCTGCTGATCGGGGTCCTCATCGCGGCACCGGTCGGACCGGTCAATATCATCGTGATTCAGCGCGCAATCGAACGCGGCACGTTCGGTGGCTGGCCCGCGGGCGTCGGTGCCGTGCTGGCCGATGGGCTGATCGCTTTTCTTGCGGCCATTGGCGTCGGCGCGATCTCGAACCTTGTTGCCGTCTACCGATATCCGATCCAGGCGATCGGCGGGATCGTGCTGCTCGTCTTCGCGCTGATGCTCTTTCGCCGGAACACGCCGATCGTCGTTGGCGCCAAGACGGGCTTTGACCGGGACAGCCTGCTGAAGCTCATCTGGGACGCGCCGAAAGCGTTCCTTATGACGATTACGAACCCCGGCGCGGTGCTCGGACTGTTTGCGATCTTCGGTGGTGTCAGCTCGTTTGTCGCCGTCCGCGGCAAGCTCGACGCGCTCGTGATGGTGGCGGCGATCATGGCTGGCAGCATGGCCTGGTGGGTCGGCTTGTCAGCACTGGTCGCGCGCATTCGCGACCGGCTCGACACACAATGGCTTTCGCGCGTGAACGAGATCGCGGCTTGGCTGTTGGTTGTCTTCGCAGTCGTCCTTGTTGGCGAAGTCGCCTGGCAGCTTGTGAGCAAGGCGTCTTGAGTGCCGCGACGAAGCAGCTGGCGGCGAACGACTATTGCAGCGTCACGTTGAGTGAGAACTCGCCGCATTCGACGCGCGCGCCAAGCCGGCCGATCAACTGCACGACGGCGTCCTCACCGTAGACGCCAACGAGGTCCGTGAGCGCCGTGAACAGCGCAGCATAGGCGATCAGCTCGGGCGCGATCCCGTTGTCGGTGCCTTCTTCCCATGCCGCCAGGACATGGCCGAGCGCTTTCAGCGTCTCGTCATCATTATCGACGAGTTGGTCGAACCCCGTCATCGCATTCCGTCCAGTCAAGCTACGCGACTTACCCCGCACCTGACCTATCACGCGCCAAGCCAGCGGCGACGGATTGCGTCGATCACAGTAAACCTGCGCAGCGCGTTTACTGTGTCGCGTCCGGCTCTGATTTCCGGGTGTCGCCGGACATCTTCAGCATCACATCGGTGGTCTCGGCAGCGTCGCGCAGAAAACGCTCAAGAGCTGCTTTGGCCGTCACCGTACACGTCCGATAGGTGCGGCTGTAGTTCTGGTAACCCTGGTTGAAGCGACGCGCGAGCAGGGCACGGCGTTTCGCCGTTGTGCCTTCCGACGACAGCAGCGCTGCCATGTGCGCGCGCCAGGTCGGACCGTCTTCACCGACACATAGCTCGCGCAGGTAGTGCACAGCCCCGAGCGTCTCCGCGAGGCGGAAGAGCTGGCGGTCGTAGGGGCGTTCGCGCGCGTTCGCAGCCGTCGCGCCAACGAGGGCGACAAGCGCCGCTGTGGCGAGGGCGCGTCTGGTGCCGGAGTGCTGGGGCGGCGGGCGTGTCATGGGGCGAGGCCATACCACGAACTTCGGCTAGTTCGAGGCACTGCAGCGCGACGGAGATCGCTTTTCCAGGCCCTGGCGCTTGGAGCATCACTGCGGGGGCGTGTCGCCCGTGACGATCTTCCGGTCCGGGTGGAATGCGTGGAAAACGAACGCAAATGTGACGTCGTAGGCAGCGTCCAGCGCCTTGCCGTCGGCACCGTCCCGGGTCACGCGTACGGTGCCGACATCCCGGCCCTTCGCGATGTCGCGCTGGTCGAGCGCGGAGGCCTGCCCCGGCGCCCACGAAATGCGATGCCCATCGATCAGTAGCGGCGATGACTTGCGGACGTGTGCGAGACTGATAGCGCTTGCCCCAGCCTTCCCGCGCACGACGACAACGCGTGCCATCGGCGGAATGCCTTCAGGGAACGGCCCAGAGTAAAGAAATGGCCGCTTCGCGCTGTCGTACTCGAAGTACGGGTTATGCCCGTAAGCGCGCATGTTCGGATCGTTCGGGATCAGAACGCGGCCCTGCGGATGACGCGCTTTGAACTCAGCAAAACTCTCAAGCCGCGACGGCAGGATCGCGAGCGACTTGCCGAGCATGGCGCCGATGATGGCCTCACCGGTGAACTGCTGCCACCAGCTCTCCGTCTGGCGGTCGTACATCACAAGATCGGATTTGCGGAGTTTGCCCGTCGTGCCGAAGTCGAGCGTGCGGCCGTCGACCACGCGGTCGAATACGATCGCGGCGTTGCACAGCGGGCAATAAGTGACGGTGACGGGTTTGCCGCCGACGGTATCGTTGACGATCTCGTGCCACGTGAGAATACGCAGCGGATAGGCCCGCGCGTCGCCATTGATTTCAAGGCCGATGACGGGCTCACGATCCGCGAGGTCATTCGCCTTGTCCGCCGTTGTGAAAACCGGTTTGTCGATCGATGGAATGCCATCCTTAGGCGGGCCGCCGGATTTGATCTCTGCAAAATCGATGGAGGACTTAGCGAAATCCGTCTTGGCCCAGCCCTGCCGTTTCCAGGTATCTGGGTTGGCGGATGCGGGGAGCGAGATTGCAAGTGCGCTCAGGAGCAAGGCGATCGCAGCGAGAACGCGCTTGAGTGGGCGATAGCGGAAAGTGTGGAGTTCGAGCATTGCTGGTGAGTGGGCGGTTCCGTTGTGCTCCGCGGATCGTCTCAAGCGATCCGTTGCCGATCCAGTCACAAGCGTTGACGCCTCCGTGTGAGCCAGCGTTCAGATGCCGAGCAAGGCTGCCGCCCGCTCGATCATTTCGCGGGCGCTGGCAGTCATTTCGAGCTGTCCCAGAGCATCGAGCGAGACGAACTGCGCTTCGTCGGCATCGTCGCCCGCAACAGGCGCGCCCCTCTCCCAGACGCCGGTGTGGACTGCGATCATGAACTGTCGTGTGACGCGGCCGGTGTCGTCGCGCAGGATCACGTCGTGGATGTCGGCGAGGCGCACATCGCGCGCGGTGCAGCTGGTCTCTTCGGCAAGTTCGCGGATCGCAGCGGCCATCGCCGTCTCGCCGGGTTCGACGTGACCACCCGGCAGGCTCCAGAGCCCGGCAACGGGCGGCTTCGCACGTCGCACCAAGAGGACCTCGCGATCCTTGAAAACGGCGAGGCTTGCCGCCGCGCGCGGCACTACAACGGGTTTTGTCTCAGGCGGAGAACTGGGCGGCTGGCTCATGGGCCAAGGCTAGCATGTCGCCCGGACAATGATGATATCGTCGGGAGCGCAAGTGCAGCCGTCATGGCGGAGGGCTTGGAATGTGTTCGAGGTTTTCGCTGACGTCGCCGCCGGAAGCGGTTCGCGCGTACTTCAAGCACGTTGAAGCTGAGCCCTTCCCGCCGCGCTACAACATCGCGCCGACCGAACCGGTCCATATCGTTCGCACTTCGGTTAAAGGCGAACGCGAGTTGCGGCTCGTGCGCTGGGGCCTCATTCCGGGCTGGGTGAAAGACCCCGCCGTGTTCACGACCCTCATCAACGCACGCTCTGAAACCGTCCTGCAGAAGCCATCGTTCCGCGGCGCGATCCGCCACAAGCGCTGCCTCTTCCCGGTCGATGGCTTTTACGAATGGGTGGGGCCGAAGGGACAGAAGCGGCCGCAGTTGTTTCGCCGGCGTGACAAAGCCCTGTTCGCGTTTGCGGGCCTCTACGAAGACTGGCTCGGCGCTGATGGCAGCGAGATGGAGACCGCCGCGATCCTGACGACTGAAGCCAACGCCACGGTCGCGCCAATCCATGACCGGATGCCTGTGATCCTGCCTCCGGAGCAGTTCGATGCCTGGCTTGATTGCAAATCGGGCGAAGCAGCCGAGGCCGTCAGCCTTCTCGCGCCTGCGCCCGATGATTTACTCGAAGTTTTCGAGGTCGACCGCCGCGTGAACAACCCCCGCTCGGATGGGCCGGACCTTCACGAGCCGGTGCGCACGACGCTATTTTAGCCGGGCGCTTGGCTGCTCGGTCCCTCCAGTGGCCGGTCGTGGCGCCCGCAAGTGTTCGCCATTCGTCGCGGCAGATCCCGCCCGGTCTGGCATCCCGCTGGCGTTCACGATAATACCGCTTAGTCAAGAGGTTGCCGTGTTTCGGTGTGATACGCCGCCTGCGATCGATGGGGGCTCGACGATCCGTCCTTACGAGTGAGAGGCGTAAAGGTATGGTTTTGGCGTACCGGGGGGGCGATCTCACGCTGCAAACCCCAACCAATTTTAATGTCGACCGAGGTGGCGCCATGCTGAACGGCATGGCGAGCAACGGTCCCGGCTGGCTGGGCCCCGCGCTTGAGCAGGCCGAGAACCATGGCCACCAGCTCTGGGTCGACGGCACCGTCCTCAAATGCTGCAACCAGGCCTACGATCTGGCGGTCGCGCATCGGGCCCCTGAGGTCCGGCTTGAGCACCTCGTCCACGCAATGACGCTGATCCCGTCCGCAGTCGAAATCCTGCGCAGCGAGGGTGTCAGCGATGCGACGCTCCGGCGGGAAAGCGGTATTATCATCGCGCACGACATCCCGAGTGTGCGCGCGGACGCGAAGATCGCACCCGCGACTTCAGACGAAATGGAGGATACCCTCCGCCATGCCGCCAGCCGCGCCTATCGGATGCGGTCCCCTGTTACCATCGATGACATTCTGCAGACGTTGTTCGACATGACCCGTGATATCCCAACGCGTAATCTTCTCTCCCGTCACCGCGCGGACTGGACCATTCGTGACCCGCTCGAAGGCCGGCGCGGACAGGACGCGCCCCGCGACCGCATTCGATTGCCCAATCGGTCCACGCAGTACAGCGAGGTGTCGGAAACCATGATCGAACCGCCAAGCCGAACCGATACCCATCAGAATTCGCGGATCGATGAGCTCGAACGCACGGTCGGGCAGCTCACCGATCTGCTGCAGAAGCTGACCAACACGGGCATCGTGAAACCGCAGCCGGAACCGACGCCGAAGCCAGCTCCGGAGCCCGAGCGGAGTGAGCCGCGCGCCGCCCCGCAGGCGTCGTCGTACGAGAATGCCCTGCTCGATCGTGTTGGTGACGTCGAGACGACCGTCGATCGCCGCTTCCGCGAGTTGGCGCGGACATGGAATGTGCTCGGCGATCGCCTCCAGACCATGGAAGACATGCTCTTCGACGGGAACGGCGCACAGATCACGTCGACGCCTGAGTTACGGCGCCTGTCCGAGAACGTTGAGCGACTGCGCACGCTGGAGACGCTGCCGGCCAGGCTCGAGCGTGTGGAAACGCTCGCTCAGAAATTCGACCGGCTGGATACCATCGACAAGGTTGTCGAGAAGCTTGAGCGGCTTGATCGCGCCGACGTCATCGATGCACTCGAGACAAAGCTGACGGCGGTCGAAGGCACATTCCAGCGCGTGCTAACGCGCCTCGACGGACTTGAGAAGAAGCTCGACAGCGGCGTTGACGGAGACTTCGATCTCGATCCTGTTCGCGAGAAGCTGGAGACGCTTGAGAAAACGATCCTCGATCGCTCGGCATCGGGCGTCGACTTCGGGCCGATGATGGATCGCTTCAAGGAAGTGGAATCGCGGCTCGCGGACTCAGGCCTTGTGCTCGAAGCGGTCGGCGATCGCATCGACACGTTCGAGGGCAATGTCGACGGATACCGTTCGCAGCTGGCGCAGACCACGTCGCGGCTTGAGACGGAAGTCAAAGCGATTGCGAGCGCAGTGAGCGCGCAGCATTCGGCTGGCGAGCGTCTCCATGCGTTGGTGAATGAGCGCTTGGTGGCCGGAGTGGGCGGGACGGTCGATATCGACCAGACGGCGCTTGCAAACGTCATTGGCGAGCGCGTCCGCGAAACGGTTGACCAGAAGCTCAGTGCAATTGCCGAGGGCGCTGGGGGCACCATCGACACCGGTACGATCCGCGAGGCCGTCGAGGCGCCGATGTCCTCGTCGCTCACGGAAATCCGCAACCTCATCGATACCGACCGGAAAGAGCAGCGCGCGCAATTCGAGTATCTCGCGAAGTCGCTGGCGTCCTCATCGGGCGAGCAGGCGCAGCAGGACCTCACCGAGGTCAGTGATGCGATGCTGAAGATCAACGCGAACCAGCAGACGCTGGCGCAGTCGATGGATCGCTGGCGGCTGGATGTTTCGGATACGCTCGGCGCGGTCGCGCAGCGCCTTGAAATGCTTGAGGGCCGCATGGCGCAGCCGTCGACGAACTTCGATGAGCTTGCAAAACGCGTCGACTATCTGACCAACCAAATGACGCACCGTGAGGAGCGCCGCAGTGGCTTCCTGATGTGGTTGTTCGGCACGGAAGACTGGTGGTCCGACGGCTGGCGCACGCCGGAAGAGCGCGAGGCCGCAGCGCGTCTTGATCGGACTGAGTACGCACCGGCCGGGGCGACTTACCAGCCGATCCGTCCTGAAGATCGCTCGCTCCGCGGTTAACGCCGCCTGACGCGGCGGCGGCCCGGTTCTGGGCCGCCTCCAGTCCGTGATGGGCTAAATCCGTAACCGGGCGTGGCTTACGGGACGAGCTTGTACCCGCCCGTTTCCGTGACCAGCAGCTCGGCGTTCGAAGGATCGCGCTCGATCTTCTGGCGGAGCCGGTAGATGTGCGTTTCGAGCGTGTGCGTGGTCACACCTGCGTTGTAACCCCAGACTTCGTGCAGCAGCACATCGCGCGTGACGACCTTCTCGCCAGCACGAT
>JBCBXS010000123.1:0-7377 GCA_039816475.1 Pseudomonadota bacterium
ATCTCGCCGCCGGCCTCTTCGACAACGCCTGAGATCTTGACGAGGTTGTTGTCGATGTCGGCAAAGCGCATTCGCGGCGTCGGATAGAACGGCCCTTCGGTCGAGGTAGGTGTTTGGCGCGCTGCCATTGCGGATCGACCCAGCAGCGCGGTGAACGGGAGTGCTGCAAGTGCCCGCATGAGGCTCCTGCGGCTTGTGTTTTGTAGGCCTTCGCCAAACCGATTGCGTCTTGTCATCTGGTTTAATCTCCGCGCACCGCCAGCCTGCCGTCCGACTTAAACGTCGAAGAAGACCGTCTCGTTCTCGCCCTGCATGTGAATGTCGAACCGGTAGCGACTTCCGCCAACCGCCGTTGCGACCAGTGTGTGCCGCCGCTCGGCTGGCACTTGTGACAGGACCGGATCTGCCGCGTGATCGTCCTCGGGGAAGTAGACCCGCGTAATGCAGTGGTTGAGCAGCCCCCGCATTGTCAGGATCAGCGTCACGAACGGTGCGGCGCCCGGCTGCGTCGGGCCTGGCTTTACGGTCCTGAACTGAAACCGCGTGTCGCCACCGGTTTCTGCGGGGCCGTTGGCGCCGGTGCCAGCGCGTCCGTAGCCGGTAAATCCATCGTTGCGCGGTGCGTCTGCGTAGAGCCCCGTGTGATCGGCCTGAACGAGTTCGACCATCGCGTCGTGGGCAGCCGCGCCGTTTCCATCGAACACCTGCCCTTCGATCAGGATCGACTCGCCGGCAACTTCCGGCCCCGCGATCGAGGCCGAATGGATGTCGCGGAACGCATAGCCGTAGCTGCCGGGTGTCAGGCCGTAGGCGAAGAAGGGCCCGATCGTCTGGCTCGGGGTCAGGCCGTTGCTCGGCGCAACATCACTGCGGTCACCATAGTCATGTGCCGGCTGTCCGCCGCGATCTTCGAGGTCCATTTCGCCGAAGCCTGGCATGTCAGCCATGGTCGTGATCCTCCTCGAACGGCGTCGCCTCGCCGCCCGCAAGCACGATGTCGAATTTGAAGCAGTGTGCCCACTGCGGGATCGTATCCTCGATCGAGAACCGGCTGACCAATCTGTTGCGGATTGCCGGATCGGCCGTCGCGTTGAAGATCGGGTCGTAAGGGAGCGTCGGGTCGCCGGGGAAGTACATCTGCGTGACGAGGCGTTGCGCGAGGCCCGCGCCGAAGATCGCGAAGTGGACATGCGCCGGGCGCCAAGCATTGCGGTGGTTGCCCCAGGGATACGAGCCGGGCTTGATCGTGATGAAGCGATAGCGGCCGTCGTCTGCGCTGATCGCACGGCCGGCGCCGAGGAAGTTCGGGTCCAGCGGGGCGGGATGCACTTCCTCACGGTGGATGTAACGGCCGGCCGCATTTGCCTGCCAGACCTCAATCAGTGCGCCCGGAACAGGCCGGCCAGACTCGTCGCGGATCTGCCCTTCAACGACGATACGTTCGCCAATCGGCTCGCCGTTGATACGGCCATTGGTTGTCAGGTCCGCCTCGCGCGCATCGAGCGTCGGCCAGACCGGCTTCAGCGAGAGCGACGCATCCCAACCGCCGCTGAGCTTGACCGGCGGCATCGTCGGAGTGCGCAGCCGCGTCGACTTGTAGTCCTTAAACCGCGCGTCCGGCATCTGAGACCAGGCCCGCCCTCGGATCGCTCCGGTTCCTGCTTTTGTCGTCGTCGCGTCGTCAGACATCACCTGCCCCTTCGCCTCGTCTGCTCCGGTCGCAGCGGCAGAGTTGCAGCTTGGCCGTCGCCGTCAAGCATCCGCGATATCCTGCGCCCGGTCAGGCTTTCATGCGGATGTGGTCGGGATCGTAGGGACTTGGCGGGATAACTTTGGCGGGGCGACGGGCACCAAGACAATCGACCACCAAGTCTGTCGCAGGTCTTGCAGCATCTGGGACGACGAACGCGTAGGCGAGGTTGAGGCCGGTGCGATGGCCCCATTCGGCCGACGTGACGGTGCCGACCAGCTCGCTGTCTCGCCAGATAGATGCGCCGGGCTGGGCTGGAGCTTCGTCCGTCTTGATCGCGAGCGTGACGAGCTTTCGCCGCGGCCCCTGGGCCTGCCTCGCGGCAAGCGCGTCCTTGCCGACAAAGTCCGGCTTATCAAGCTTCACGAAGCGGCCGAGACCGGTCTCGAACGGATCGAACTCCGTCAGGATGTCGGACTTCCAATGGAGAAAGCCCTTCTCGAGACGCATGCTCTCAATTGCACGGGCGCCGAACAGTTTCAGGTCAAGAGGACGGCCCGCCTCTCGCAGCGCGGTGTAGACCGCAACCAGCTGTCCGTTCGGCACGTGGATCTCGTAGGCCAATTCGCCGGAGAAACTGACCGACAGAACCGTCGCGCGTGCAAAACCGACCGTCGCCTCGCGCACATGCAGCCACGGAAACGCTTGCGCGGACCAATCACCCCGGCTCGCAGTAGAAAGCACCTCCCGGGACTTCGGCCCCGCCAGCACAAGGGTCGTCATATCGTTCGTGAGCGAACGTACCTGCACGTTTTCGTCGGCGCGAATGTGGCTCTGCAGCCAATCCATATCGTGCATCTCGGAGGCCGCCGCCGAGCCGTACCAGATACGCCCATCGGCCAAGCGCGCGATGGTCGCCTCGGACTTCACCATGCCGTGGTAATTCAGCAGATAGCAGAGCCCGACGCGCCCCGGCTTGGTTGGGACCCGTCCGCAAATCATGCGGTCGAGGAAGGCGTCGACGTCGCGGCCGGTGAGCTCGAACCGGTTGAAGCCGCTGATCTCGGTGAGGCCCACGCGCGAGCGCACCGCGGCTACTTCATTCGCGACAACCGCGAATGCCTCGTTAAAGCGATAACCGAGCGTCTCGGTGAACTCGGGCGTTGGCTTGACGTAGTCGACCCGCTCCCAGCCATTGACGACGCTGAAATGCGTGCCTTCGCCGGCAAGCACCTCAGTCAGCGGTGTGGTCCGAGCAGGCCGGCCCGCCGGGCGATGCTCGTGGGGGAAGTGAAAGCGGAACTCGTTCCGGTAGTCTTCGACTGCTTTCAGCGACGTCAGCTCGACGGTCGCGTACGCCGCAAAGCGGCGCGGATCGATGGGCCAGGTGTCGTAGCAGGCCTCGCCGTGGACGATTTGCTGAGCGAGCAGCCAGCCATGGCCGCCGCCTTCGCCAACGCCGGCGCGCAAGCCGATGATGCAGTAAGCATTTCGCTTGCCGGGGATTGGGCCGACCAGCGGCGCGCCGTCGATCGTATACGTGATCGGCCCGTTGATGATCGTCTTGATACCGGCGTCCATCAGAGCCGGCATCCGGGCGAAGGCGCCTTCGAGGACATCCGTCACGCGATCGAGATCATCGGGGCAGAGCGCGTTGCTGAACGCCGGGTCGATTCCGACCATGCCCCACGTCCGGCAGTCTTGCTCGTAAAAGCCGAGCAACAGTCCGTCACGTTCCTGCCGGCAGTAGTAGTCGGAAATCGGACAGCGCAGCAGTGGCATCCGGTGGCCGGCATCGCGCACGGCCGGCATGGTCTCGGTGACGAAGTACTGGTGCTCCATCGAAGCGACGGGATGGGTCACGCCCATCATCGCGCCGATCTCGTTGACGCGGTAACCGCCGGCGTTGATGACGATTTCCGCGTCGATGTTCCCCTTGGTGGTATGCACGGTCCAAGTGTCGTCGGCGCGCTCGGTGAGCCCGGTGACGGGCGTATGTCGATAGACTTCAGCACCGGCGTTGCGCGCGCGGCGGGCGAGCGCCTGGCAGAGCTGCGCCGGGTCGATGTCGCCATCGAGCGGATCCCAGAGCCCGCCAAGTAGGTTCTCAGTTGAAATCAGCGGATGCCGCTTCACGCATTCGGCGGCATCAATCACCTCGAAGTCGACGCCCATGCCCTTAGCCATCGACGCGAAGTGGCGATAACCGTCCATCTGAGCTTGCGTGTTGGCGAGACGAATGCCGCCGTCGGCGTGGTGATAGTTGATCGGGTATTCAGGGTCTTCGGCGAGTTCGCGATAAAGCGCGATGGAGTGTGACTTCAGCCCGACCATCGTCTGGTTCATGCCGAAGTTGGTAACCTGCGCGGCGGAGTGCCAGGTCGTGCCCGAGGTCAGCTCATCGCGTTCGACGAGCACGACATCGCGCCAACCTTCCTGCGTCAAGTGATAGAGCGTCGAGCAGCCGGCGATGCCGCCGCCGATGACGACGGCGCGTGTTCTCGTTTTCACGTCCAGATCTCCGGCAGTGCACGTGTCACCATCGAACCTAACGCGCGTCGCGCTGTTCGCGCCTGCACAAATTTGCCTGACGCGCTCAACCAAAAGTAGACGGATTGTTACGCCGCGAGACGGTCTGCGATGCAGCCGACGAGGCTTTGCGCGACGCTTGCTCCCGCCGTCCTCGTTAAATCGGACGGGTCACGTCGCGTGGTTGGTGCGCGACCAACGATTTGGAGGAACACATGAGGTTTCGGGCCCTGGCAACGGGCATTGCAGCGTCTGCGCTTGCAGTGACCGTGTCGACCGCGGCGGTCGCGGAGAAACTGAAGGTGGGCGTGCTCGCAACGCTCGAAGGCACTTATACGGTGCTCGGTGAAGACGGTGTGCGGGGTCTGAGAACCGCGATGAAGGCAGCCGGTGGCAAGGCCGGTGGTCGTGAGATCGAGCTGATCATCCAGTCGACCGATGCCTCGCCGGACAGTGCCGTGCGCGGCGCGCGCAAGCTCGTCGACCAGGACAAGGTCGAGATCATCATCGGTCCGCTTTCGGGTTCGGAAGGCATCGCCATCCGCGACTACTCGAAGACGCAACCGCAGGTGACGTTCATCAACGGCATCTCCGGTGCGCAGGAGACGACGTTCGTTAAACCGTCGGACAACTTCTTTCGCTTCAACATGGACGGCGCGCAGTGGTCCGCGGGCCTCGGCGAGTACATCTTCAACGAGAAGGGCTACAAGAAGATCGCGACGATCGGCGAGGACTACTCGTTCATCTACACGCAGGTCTTCGGGCTCGTCACAGAGTTCTGCCGCGCCGGCGGTGAAGTGACGGAACGCCTCTGGGTCCCGCTCGGCACGAAGGACTTCGGCTCGATCATCGCGTCGCTTCCCGACGACGTTGACGCGATCTACCTCGGCCTTGGCGGCGGCGATGCCGTCAACTTCCTGAACCAGTACCAGCAGGCCGGCGGCGACGCGAAACTCATCGGCGGCACGATCATGGTCGACGGTACAGTGCTCAACTCGAAGGGCAACGCGAAGAAGGCGCTGATCGGCGTCCCGTCCTCCGGCCCACAGGCTGACACATGGGACAACCCGAAGTGGAAGTCGTTCGTGAAGGCCTATCAGGATGCGTTCCCGCCGGAGAAGCGCTTCCCGAGCCCATCGCTGCTGGCAACGGGGTATTACAACGCAACGAACGCGATGATGACCTGCCTCAACAAGGTCAAAGGCGATCTGTCGGACGGCCAGAAGGCATTCCGTGGGTGCCTTGCCTCGCTCGAACTTGATGCGCCGAATGGTAAGATCAAGCTCGACGGCAACCGTCAGGCCATCGGCACCAACTTCGTCTCTGAAGTCGTCGAGCTGCCGGACGGTAACCTCGGCACGAAGCTCGTGAAGATCAAAGAGAACGTCAATCAGACGCTCGGCATCGACGAGGCGGCCTTTAAAAAGATCGGCCTGCCGAGCCGTGAATCGCCAGTCTGCAAGAAGTCCTACTGACGGCTTGCGTAATGCAAAAGCAGGCGGCGCGTTCGGCTAAAGCGCATCTTGCGCGCCGCCACCCTGCCTGACGACGAAGCGACCTGCGGGCTCCCTCCCGGCCCGCAGGTCCGCCCGAGCCACAGATCCAAAGTGCCCAGAGCGCGAGCGGCGATCTCGAATGACGCTGATCACCTATTCGACACGCGTGCACTTCGCCGAAGGCATCCTCGAGGAGGCGATCTGGTCGGAGGTCGAGGCGAAGGGGCGCAAGCGGCCGCTGATCATCGGCGCGGCCGGCGCGGCGGCAACCGCCGGGATTTCTGAAACGCACGAGCGCGGTCACAACGAACTGTTCGAGCGGATCATGTCCGGTCTGCCGGCGAAGTCCGAGCCGCGCTTTTACTCTGACCTTCCCCGCATTCCGAACGAAGCGACCGTGCGGACGATCGCGAAAACGTTCCGTGACGCGTCTGCCGATGTGATCATCGCGTTCGGCGGCGCGACGGCGATCGATCTTGCAAAGCTCGCGCGATTTTCCCTACGCGCCGGTCCCCGGGCGCTCGATCACTTCACGCACTTCGAGGGCATTGCTGCGACGCGATCGCCGCTGCCCGATCTGATTGCGATCCCCGATACGCGCGGGCTTGGGTCGGCTGTGAGTGCCTACGCGCCGATTCGGCTCGCAAACGGGACGGCGCAGCGCATCATCAATTCCGATCTCATACCGGACGTCACGATCTGCGATCCCTCGATCGCCTCAGAGGTGGCCGCCGGGGACCGTGCGAGCGCCGTCTCCGAGGCCTTGGCACGTTGTCTCGAGGCGTTCCTGTCGCCCGGTTACAACCCTCCGGCCGCAGGCATTGCTTCCGACGGTCTGAAGCGCATCGTCAACGTGCTCGCGCGTCATAGCCGTGTGGCGAACCGTGAGACGGACCGCGATGTCATGGCCGCAAGTCTCAACGGCGCGCTCGCGCTGCAGAAGGATGTCGGCGCGACACACGCACTTGCGATGGTCTTGCGCATGGTCGCCGATCGCGATCTCGATCCCGGCGCGGTCTGTCGGATCCTGCTGCCGCGGATGATCGAGCTTTATGAAGCGCGGGATAGTGTAAAGGCTGCCCAGGCGTGCCGCACGGCCGGATTTGGCGAGAACGCATCGCTCGCCGACGGACTTTTGCCGCTCCTCGACGCGCTTCCTTTGCCGTCGCGGTTGTCCGAACTCGGCGTGCGGAAAACCGATATTGTCGAGGCCGCACGCGTGGCCGAGACAGAGTTTGTCGGACGCGGTCGTGACCTCGCGGCACGCCCCGGCCAACTGGCGGCGATGATGACATCGGTCCATTGAGGCGGCAGCGGCCATGAAGCCCCATCTCATCAACGGCGAATGGCGCGCTTCGACAAACGCCATCGAGAACCGCAACCCCTCCGATCTCGATGACGTCATTGATGTGTTTGCCGATGGGACTGCGGAGGACACAGCGGCGGCGATTGAGGCGGCGAAAGCTGCAGCGCCGGACTGGGCGATTTCGACGCCGCAGGTTCGCCACGACATCCTGCTCGGGGCCGCGATGGAAATCCGTCAACGCCAGAAGGAGATCGGTTGGGAGTTGTCGCGCGAAGAGGGCAAGACCCTCAGCGAAGGCATTGCCGAGGTCGGACGCGCGGCCAACATCTTCGACTTCTTCGCCGGTGAAGCGCTGC
>JBCBXS010000124.1:0-7364 GCA_039816475.1 Pseudomonadota bacterium
GTCTCGCGGATCGACCTTGTCGGCAAGGACGCGATCGTCCTGCGCGACGGCAAGCAGGTGACCGAATTCCGCGAAGGCATCCTACCGTGGGCGCTGCAGAACAATATCGCGCTGACGTTCGACGAGTATGACGCCGGCCGCCCGGACGTGATGTTCGTCATCCAGCGTGTGCTCGAAGTCGCCGGCAAGCTGACGCTGCTCGACCAGTCAAAGGTCATCCGGCCGCATCCTTGCTTCCGGTTGTTCGCGACGACGAACACCATCGGCCTCGGCGATACGTCCGGGCTCTATCACGGCACGCAACAGATCAACCAGGGCCAGATGGACCGCTGGTCACTGGTCGTCACGCTCAACTACCTGCCGCACGAAGACGAGGTCGGCATCATCCTGTCGAAGGTGAAAAGCTACGCGAAGTCCGACAAGGGCCGGAAGACGGTCGCCAATATGGTGCGCGTTGCCGACCTCACGCGGAACGCATTCATGAACGGCGATCTCTCGACCGTCATGAGCCCGCGAACGGTGATGACCTGGGCCGAGAACGCTGAGATCTTCGGCGACGTCGGTTTCGCGTTCCGGCTGACGTTCCTCAACAAATGCGACGAGCTTGAGCGCGAGGCCGTCGCCGAATTCTACCAGCGCTGTTTCGGTGACGAGTTGCCGGAGAGCGCGCTCAACGTGGCGCTCAGTTAAGCCTGAATGAGTTCCTCGAGCTCGAACCGGAAAGACGCGCCCAGCGAACCCTTCAAGCGGGCGTTGGGGCTTTGCGTGCGCGCGATCGCCGGCGACGATGACGTTCAAGTGTCTTATGTCGCGGGAAAGCCCGGCATGGACGGCACGCATGTGCAGTTGCCCGAGCCCTCGCGCGTGCCGACGGCGGAAGAGGTTGCCGTCCTGCGCGGGCACGCCGACAGCCTTGCACTGCGCACAGCCTGTCACGACGCGAAGGTCCACCGCCGGCTCCTGCCGGATCAGCTTGATGCCCGAAACGTTTTCGAGGCTGTCGAGCGCGCGCGCATCGAGGCGTTCGGTGCCAATCGGATGTCCGGCGTTGCAGCCAACCTCACGGCCAAGGTCGAGGACCAGTTCGCAAACGGCCGGTTCGCTGCTGTCACCGAGCGCGCTGAAGCCCCGCTCGAGGAAGCCCTCGCCCTGCTCGTTCGCGAGAAGCTCACCGGCGCCGAACCGCCTGAGATGGCGAAGGCGCTCGTTGATGTGTGGCGGCCGTGGGTCGAGGAACGCGCCGGCGAAACGCTGTCCCGTTTGAGCGACTGTGCCGAGGACCAACAAACGTTCGGCGAACTCGTCCACAATGTCCTCCGGCAGCTCGAACTGACGGAGGAGGCAGGTCAGGCGGAAGCTGAAGAGGGCGAGGACGAAACGGAAGAAACCCCTGATGGCGGCGAGGACCAGTCCGAAGACGACAACGACCAGAGCGAAGGTCAGGACCGCGCGAACGAAGAGCAGACCGCTCAGGGCGACGACGGCGACTACGAAGAAAACACCGAATACGCGGAAGCCGACGAGTTCGACATGGACTCAGACGGCGAAGATCCCGCCGAGAGCGACGAGCCCTGGCGGCCGAACGCATCGGTCCTCGAGGACCCGGGCCGCTACGGCTACAAGGTCTACGCGTCCCAGTTCGACGAAGAGATCGCAGCCGAGGATCTTTCGAGCCCGGAAGAGCTTGAGCGGCTCCGGTCACATCTTGACAAGGAACTGCGCAGTCTGTCCGGCGCGGTCTCGCGGCTCGCAAACAAACTGCAGCGCAAGTTGATGGCGCAGCAGAACCGCGCCTGGGACTTCGATCTCGAGGAAGGCGCGCTCGACGTATCGCGTCTAACGCGCGTGATTATCGATCCGATGTATGCGCTGAGCTACAAGGCCGAGCGCGACACTGATTTTCGCGACACGGTCGTGACGCTGCTGATCGACAACTCCGGGTCGATGCGCGGGCGGCCGATCATGGTGGCTGCGACCTGTGCGGACATCCTCGCACGGACGCTCGAGCGCTGCGGCGTGAAGGTCGAGATCCTCGGTTTCACAACGCGCGCCTGGAAGGGCGGGCAATCGCGCGAGACGTGGCTTGCTGCGGGCAAGCCGCCGTCGCCGGGGCGCCTGAACGATCTGCGCCACATCATCTACAAGTCCGCCGATGCGCCATGGCGCCGGTCGAAAAGCAACCTCGCGCTGATGATGCGCGAAGGGCTTTTGAAAGAGAACATCGACGGTGAGGCGCTCACCTGGGCCCATCGTCGGATGCTCGGCCGGCCGGAACAGCGGCGCATCCTGATGATGATTTCGGACGGCGCGCCGGTCGATGATTCCACGCTGTCGGTGAACTCCGGCTCCTACCTCGAACAGCACCTGCGCCAGGTGATCGAAGAGATCGAGACGAAGTCCGACGTCGAACTGATTGCGATTGGAATTGGCCACGATGTGACGCGGTACTACCGTCGCGCGGTGACAATCACCGATCCGACGGAGCTTGCCGGCGCCATGACAGAGCAACTCGTCTCGCTGTTTGATGAGGATAACGGCGCCGCCCGTGGCCGGCGCTGACGATGGCAAACGCAGCTGACGTCGGGTCCTCCGATGGCGCGCCCGAAATCGAAATCACCGAAGGCTTTCGCGTCGGCGATCTCGCAGCCGTCGTCCAGCTTCACTCCGAGGTCTACGCGGCCGAGTACGGTCTCGATGCGACATTCGAGGCCTACGTCGCTGAGCCGTTAGCGCAGTTCGCAAAGGCACGCGCGCTCAATGGCGAGCGAGCAGGGCTCATCTGGTTCGCGCGTACGCCGGACGGCGTGGTCGGTTCGCTCGCGTTAATCGACGGCGGCGATGATGTGGACGCGATCCGCTGGGTGATCCTCATCCGCGCGCTACGAGGGCGCGGCGTCGGTCGGGCACTTATGCAGAAGGCGATCGACGCCGCGGCGGCGCGCGGGAAGCGCTCGGTCGAGCTCTGGACGTTCGACGAGCTGAAGGCCGCGATCGCGCTCTACGAGAAGTGTGGTTTTCAGAACGTGGAGCGGCGCACGGTCCAGCAATGGGGCAAGACCATCAATGAGGTCCGAATGCGTCGCGACCTCGTCCACATCTGAAGGGCGCCGGTGGCGTCCGCCAAGGGCTCAATTAGGCGCTCGGTGCGGCTTCGGTTTCCGACGCTGCCGCTTTCGCGAGTTCGCGCTTCAGCTTCTGAGCCTTCGGCGACAGATCGGTCAGCCGGGCCTTGGCAAGGAACTTGTCAAGACCGCCCCGGTGCTCAACCGACTTCAGCGCGTGCGCACTCACCCGCAGCCGGACCTTACGGTTAAGCGTCTCGCTGAGAAGCGTCACGTTGCAAAGGTTCGGCCGAAAAACGCGGCGCGTCTTGTTCTCTGCGTGGCTGCGCAGGTTGCCGGACATCGGAAGCTTTCCGGTCAGCTCGCACTGGCGGGTCATGGTGTGTGCTCGACTCTTCAAACGCGATCCGGCGCTTTGAGCCGACAGTCCGGCTCCGCTCAACCGCAGCGATAAGGAATGGATAAGGAACGGTCGACCGTTCGAAGCCGCGTGTTTACGGCTGAGACGCGCGGTTCGTCAAGCAACCAGGGGCTCGGCTCGCGCCAAGATGCGCGCAGTTTTTCGCAATCCAGAGCACTGAGTTGTCGAACTCATCGCGCCGCGTCCGTAGTTTTGTCGAATTGGGCCCGCACAGCCGGCGTGCGGACGGGAGGGTGGCGCATGCAATCAAAATTGATCTGGACGATGGCGGGCCTCGCGCTTGCGGTCGCGACCGTGGTGAGTGCCGCTCCGTTGGCAACGGCCAACAGCGCGCGACCGGCGGCGGTCAAAGCCGACTACCGCGTCAGCTTTGCCGGTGTCGACATCGGCCGATTCGGGTTTCGATCGGAGGCGACGGGGCGCGGCTACACCGCGTCTGCCAGCGCGAAGGTCCGCTTGCTGCTCGGCGCGCTCAAGTGGACTGGCAGTATGAGCGGCTCAGGTCGCAGCTCCGGCGGTGAGGTTGTGCCGGCGCGGTATTCGCAATCGTTCGTCAGCAAACGAAAGCTGCTGTTCAAGACAAAGCGGAAATCAAAGTCCGCCAATCTAAAGTTCTCAGGGCGCCGGATCGTGTCTGCCGATGTCTCGCCGCCCCTAAAGACGAAGGACCGTGTCCCGCTCAGGGCGTCGCACAAGCGGGGCGTGCTCGACCCGCTCGGTGCACTCGTCTCGCTGACGACGCCTGCGGCCGGCCGCAACCCGTGTGCCCGCCGCGTGCCGATCTTCGATGGCCGCCAGCGGTTCGACCTGAAGCTCGCACCGAAGAGCCGCCGCCGCAGCAAGGGCGGGACCGATCACATCTGCAGCGTCCGCTACATCCCGATCGCCGGACATCGCATCAACGGTAAGGAGAGCCAGGACATCGCCCGGCGCCGCTCCGTTGAGGTGACGCTCAGGGCCGTGGATGGCTCAGCGATCCTTATCCCGACCCGTGTCCGCGTGCCGACCCGGGCGGGAACTGCCGAGCTGACCTTGAAGCAAGTTGACATTACGACGGCGGCTGCGAAGCGAATTCGCCTGACGAATTGAGCGAACGCGGCCCGTGTTCACGGCTTGATCTTGGCCCCACCGTCTGCAATGCCAACGGCTGATCACGCGGAGACCGGACCTAATGGCATCCCAAACCGCCGAGCGCGGCCGGAACGTGACCGCGGTTCTCGGGCCGACAAACACCGGTAAAACCCATCTCGCCATCGAGCGCATGCTCGATCATGACACCGGCCTGATCGGCCTTCCGCTGCGCCTGCTCGCGCGCGAGGTCTATGATCGGATCGCGGTCCGCGTCGGTGCTGACAAGGTCGCCCTGATCACCGGCGAGGAGAAGATCAAGCCGGAAGGCGCCCGCTATTGGGTCTCGACCGTCGAAGCGATGCCGCGCGATCTCGACGTCGACTTCCTCGCGATCGACGAGATCCAGCTCGCCGCTGACTTCGAGCGCGGCCATACGTTTACAGAGCGGCTGCTGAACGCGCGCGGCAAGATCGAGACGCTGCTGCTTGGCGCCGGCACAATGCAGGCGGTCATCGCCGACCTGATCCCTGACGCGAACTTTATCTCGCGGCCACGCCTGTCGAAGCTCACCTACTCCGGCCAGAAGAAGATCACGCGCCTGCCCGAGCGGTCGGCGATCATCGCGTTCTCGGCGAGCGACGTTTACGCGATCGCCGAGCTGGTTCGCCGGCAACGGGGTGGTGCTGCCGTGGTGCTCGGCGCGCTGTCGCCGCGCACCCGCAACGCTCAGGTCGCGCTGTATCAGTCCGGCGATGTCGATTATCTGATCGCGACGGATGCTGTCGGCATGGGGCTCAACCTCGACGTTGATCACGTCGCATTCTCAGCCGTGCGCAAGTTCGACGGCCAGAACTTCCGCAACCTTACGCCGGCCGAGCTTGGCCAAATCGGCGGGCGTGCCGGGCGTCACACCAATGACGGGACATTCGGTGTCACCGGCGATGTCGAGCCGTTCGAAAATGATCTGGTCGAGCGGCTGGAGAGCCATCTGTTCGATCCCGTCAAAGTCCTGCAGTGGCGCTCGCCCGATCTGTCGTTCGCGACCCTCAATGCGCTGCGCGACAGCCTGCGTCAGGCACCGAACCGCCCGGGGCTTGTCCGTGCGCGCGATGACGACGATGTCGTTGCGCTTGAGACGCTCGCCCACGACCGCGACGTCGTCGCCCGCGCCGATACGCCGGATCGCATTCGTCTGCTCTGGGACGTCTGCCAGATCCCGGACTACCAGAAGATCTCATCGCAAAACCATTCCGAGATCGTCGCGCAGATCTACAAGGATCTGACCGACTCCGACGGCCGCATCGACGAAGACTGGCTGGCCCGGCAGGTCGCGTTTTCCGACAAGACGGACGGCGACATCGACACGCTCGCCAACCGCATCGCGCACATCCGCACGTGGACGTTCGTCTCGAACCGGCCTGACTGGCTGAAGGACCCTGACCACTGGCAGGCGCGCACGCGAGAAATCGAGAATAACCTTTCGGATGCGTTGCACACCTGCCTGACGCAGAGGTTTGTCGACCAGCGTACCAGCGCGCTCATGAAGCGGATGCGCGTGCAGCAGGAATTGACGGCCGAGATCGCCGAGGACGGCGCGATCAATGTCGAAGGTCACTTCGTCGGTCGGTTGTCCGGCTTCCGGTTCGTTCCCGAAAGCCGCAGCGGTGATGTTCACGGCAAGGCCAGCCGTCACGCGGCAGCGCAAGTGCTCTCAAAAGAATTGTCGATGCGCGTCCGCCGCGTTTCGTCGGCGAAGAACGACGCGCTCAAGATCACGCCGGACGCGCGGGTCACTTGGCGCGGCGAGGAAATCGCAAAGCTCGTTGCCACCGATACGCCGCTGCGTCCGCGTGTCGAAATCCTGAGCGACGAGCATCTGCAGGCGAGCGATCGCGAGAAGATCCAGTCACGCCTGGATGCCTATGTCGACGGCCAGATCAACGAACGCCTGAAGCCGCTTGTTGAGCTTGCGAAGGCAGAAGACATCTCCGGCCTCGCGCGCGGGATCTCATTCCAGCTTGTCGAGAACTTCGGCGTGCTTCGGCGCGCGAGCATCGTCGACCAGATCAAGTCTCTCGATCAGACCGCGCGCAGCCAGTTGCGCAAGTACGGCGTCCGCTTCGGTGCATTCAACATATTCATCCCCATGCTGCTAAAGCCTGCGGAGGCGGATCTGTTGCGCGTGCTCTACCTGATGACCGAGGGCCAGAAGGAAGGCCTGTCGCTCGAAGCGCCGCCCGAGCCGCCGAAGCCCGGCCTCACGTCCTTTGCAGCCGACCTCAAGCTGCCCGAGCGGTATTACGCGATCAGCGGGTTCCATGTGTGCGGTCCGCGCGCTGTTCGCATCGATATGCTTGAGCGGCTGGCCGATCAGATCAGGCCGCTGGTGGCGGCGAAGCGCCCGAAGGATGCCGAAGACGGCACAAACGGGAATGCAAAGACCGCGTTGCCGCAAGGCGCAACGGGCGACGGTGCGTTCATCGTCACCGCCGACATGATGTCGATCCTCGGGTGTTCGCCCGACGAACTTGGCGAAGTTCTGAAGTCGCTCGGCTTCCGGTCGGAGAAGCGATTGAAGTCCGAGGTGCTTCCGGAGGCGCCGCCAACCGAAACCGATGCGCCGGCGCCCGAGGTCTCCGAGACGGCAGAGGCGGAGGTCACATCTCCGCAGGATGCGCCGGCAGAACCCGCGCCGCATTCTGAGCCTTCATCGGAGCCTGCGGCCGAGACGTCCGAAGCCGCAGAAGCTCACGAGGCCGAGCCGCAGCCAGAGGCAGCCGCAGCATCACAGCCAGCGCCGGAGCCAGCTC
>JBCBXS010000125.1:0-7348 GCA_039816475.1 Pseudomonadota bacterium
CGAGAAAGACGACCATCACCGGCAGGCCGAACAGCGAGCGGACGTAAGTCGTCCCGAGGTTCGACATCGACTGGTTGAGCGTCTTCTGTGCCGCCGTGCGCACGGCCTGCATAAGCGCGCCGAAGACGCTGATGGCGATCCAGAGGGTATCCAAGGCGAAGAGAGCTTTCGGGGCGCGGGCGCACGACGGACGCCGGCGCTGGATGGGACGTCAGCCGTGCTGATACCATCTGCGGCGGCGTCGGAAAATCAGACGGGAGGCGCGTGAGGAGACGATGAGGAAAACCAGCGAGGATGAACCGATCGGCTTCATTGGGCTTGGCAACATGGGTCGGCCGATGGCGCTGAACCTTGCACGCGCCGGCCTGAGCGTTGTGGGCTTCGACGCGGTTGCCGATCGCGCACGCGAACTGGCCGCGGCCGAGGAAAGCATTACCGCTATCGGCAGCCTCGGTGAGCTGGCGGCCAACGCGCGAACCCTTATCCTGATGCTGCCCGACAGCGATGTCGTCGATGCGGTCGCGGCAGAGCTCATCCCGGGCCTACAGCCGGGCAGCCTCATCATCGACATGAGTTCGTCCTTTCCGCTGCGCACCCAGGCCCTCGGCGCGCGGCTTGCTGCCGCCAGACACCGTCTCGTCGACGCCCCGGTCTCGGGCGGCGTCAAACGCGCGGTCGACGGGACGCTCTCGATCATGGCGGGTGGCGATGCGGCCGACATCGATGCGGCAACGCCGCTCTTCGCGCCGCTCGGAAAAGTGTTCCGGACGGGCGCGCTCGGCTCCGGTCACGCGACCAAGGCGCTCAACAACTACCTGTCAGCGTCGAGCCTGATTGCGACGGCGGAAGCCCTGCTCGTCGGCGAAGCATTCGGCCTCAACGGCGAAGCAATGAACGCCGTGTTCGACAACTCGACCGGCAAATCAAATACGACCAGCAACAAGGTCACGCAGTTTCTGCTGCCCGGACGGTACGACAGCGGCTTCGCGCTGGCGCTGCTTAAGAAGGATGTCGGCATGGCCCGCGACATGGCCGAACGCCTCGGCATCCCGGCTGACATGCTCGTGCATGTGTCCGCGCGGCTACGGGAGAGTTGTGACGCGCTTCCGCCAGACGCGGACCATACCGAGGTCCACGCCTGGCTGAAGGGACGTGCTGCGAAGGGCTAAGCCGTCTGAGCCGCCTTCCCGTCAGCGCGTTCGGCGGAAATGGCACGCGGCTTCTCACGTTTCCCGACCGCGCCGAGCACGTCTCGCAATGCGCCGCGCAGCTGCGAGCGTAGAGTTCCCGAGGGAACAGCGACGCCGTCGGGCCCCGTGCGAGACCAGGTCCATCGCAAACCCGAACCGAAAAACGGGAGACGAACCGATGGACATGATGCTCGCACCAACCCCCAGCCTCTTTGCGATGATCTGGATCGCGGCGTTCCTGCTGCCGGCAACTTTTCTGCTTGTTGCCCTGCCCGTCCGCGCCATGCTCGCACCGCGTGCATCCCGCAGCCAACGGGAAGTGCTCGCCGGCTACGGTCGACGGGCCAAGCGCGAGCAGCTTGCTACACTCGAAGATGGCCGCTGGCAGACAGAACGCCCGCCTCTCACGCCACGCCCCATCGCCTCGCTGCTCGCCGCAGCCTCGGTTTACTTCGCCTGGGTCATCATCCTCGGCCTCGTCGGCACCAGCGTCGTGGTCGCGGGATGATGAGATAGCGCACGCCTAAAGCAGCTTCCTCACCTTCCGAAGATTGCTGGCCAAGACCGGCAGGCCGCGCTTGTCGATCATGTCGATGTAGTTGTCAGAGGATATCGCAGGGGAGATGAGGTCACCGCGCGCCTCTCGAACCACTTCGATAAAGGTCGCCTCGTTCAGCGACATCTGGAAGTTGAGGAATTCATCGGGGTGCTGGCACTCGATGCCGTGCGGCTCCAACGCGTCGGCGGGAAAGTCTTGGGTGTTGAAGCTGACGATCACATCCGCACGTCCGTTGATCGCGGCGGCGAGTACATGGCGATCCTCGGCATCGGGAAGGCGAAGTCCTTCGACGAGGCTTTCGTAGCCGGTGACGCGAGCCTGCGGCACCGCGTGATCCATGCGCTGGCGCCGACGCTCGATTGCCGCTTGATCGAGATCGGGCCGCTGCTCAGCGAGGGTGCGCATCCACTCGTGATGTATTTGGTCCGACCACCGCAAGCGAAAGACATCACGGCGCGCGAGGCGGATCGCGATGTCTGTAATGCCGATGGAATAGAGGACGTTCGCGTCGAAGAGCGCGGTGAAGATCGCCACTAGAAGTCCAACCCGAGCTCCTGAGCCTCTCTTGACATCTCGCGGCTTGCCTCGCGGCTGTCGCGCTTCATGCGCTGCGCGTAGTCCATTAACGCGCGAAGCTCGACCCGACGATGCGTTCCAACTTTCCGGAACGGGATCGCGTTCTCCTCGAGCAGCTTGATCAGATGCGGCCGCGAGACCTTGAGAAACTCGGCAGCCTGCACGGTCGTCAGTTCAGTACTGATTGGCGCGATCTGAACAGCGCGGTTTTGCGAGAGATCGATGAGCGCCTGCCGAAAGATCTCGAACACATCTTCGTTGAGTTCGATCTCGATCCCGGTTTGCTTGTCAGAAAGCACAAAACGGGCGTGGCCTGACGCATTGCTCAGGTGCCGCAACAGCTCATCCGCATTGGACTTGATGTCCTCAGTCGGGAGTAGCGGCTCACCGTCTGCCAGATGTCTTGCAGCCATTTCCATTCCTCGACGCGGCGACTTCACAGACGCAATATACGCAACAAACGCAATAAATGCAACGTCCCGGCCGCCGGCGGCCCTCCGGCCTAAAGCGTGCCGGGGTAGCTGCCGCCGTCCATGACGATGTTCTGGCCGGTGATGTAGCCGCCGTGTTCGGAGCAGAGGAACGCAGCCATGGCGCCGAACTCTTCCGTCGTACCGAAGCGGCCGGCGGGGACATCCTTCATGCGTGAACGATGCGCCTCGTCGAAGCTGACGCCGGTCGTCTCGGCAAGCTTCTGCGATGTGCCGCGCAGGCGGTCGGTATCGAAAGGCCCCGGCAGCAGGCCGTTGATCGTGACGTTGTTCGCCGATGCCTTTCGCGCGAGCACGGCGACCGCCCCGGTCAGTCCAGCGCGCGCGCCGTTCGACAACTCGAGCTGCGCAATCGGCGCTTTCACCGAAAACGATGTGATATTGACGACGCGCCCGAAGCCGCGATCCATCATGCCGTAGACGGTTGCTTTGATCAGCGCGAGTGGCGTGATCATGTTGCCCTCCACCGCACGCCGCCAGTCCTCCATCGAGAACTCTTTGAAATCGCCGGGCGGCGGACCGCCGGCGTTATTGATGAGAATGTCTGGCTCAGGGCAGGCCTCAAGAAGTGCGGCGCGGCCTTCCTCGGTGGTGACGTCGCCCGGGACGGCCGTCACGGTGACGCCGGTTGCTTCGCGGATCTCGCTGGCCGTCGCTTCGAGCGTCTCAGCCGTGCGCGCGGAAATCACAACGTCCACACCCTCGCGGGCAAGCGCGAGTGCGCAGCCTTTGCCAAGGCCCTTTGATGCCGCGCAGACGATTGCCTTCCGGCCTTTGATGCCGAGCTCCATGGGTGTCCTCCGTTCGGGAATGCGATTTGGTCTTCTCGGGTGATACGCTATCGCGCGCGGGCCTTACCTGTCGACGCACGCAGCGTCTCGTTGACAGCCCGAGGCGGGGACCCGAGAACAGCGTGCGGGGTCAACGGCAGCCACCCCACCTGAGGCTTCGGCCCAAGCGCTGCTCCGATACGGATTCGGAGCACACCATGCGCGTTGATCCATTAGCTCAGCCAAGCCTCCCGCCGTACTTCATCGAGCCCAATGAGCTTCTCAACAGTCTCGGGCGGGCAACCGCGCCGCAACTCATCGATGTTTGCCGAGCCGCCGCATTCGAGAGGCACGACAGTCTCCTGCCGACGGCGCGGTGGCACGACCCCGCTCTGATCGATGAATGGATCGCAGTTCTGGATCGCGACCGGCCGATCGTCGTCAATTGCGTGCACGGCCATAACGTCAGTCAGCTCGTCGCGGCGCGCCTCAGGGCGTTGGGGTATGCCGCTCGCGTTCTTGCTGGCGGCTACGCGGGTTGGGTCGCTCGCGGCTTTCCGCCGATGCGTAAGAGCGCAGTTGTTCAAGCCGTGGCGTTCAGACCGTCGAAGTGGATCGCCACGTTCGACCTCGACATCGATCACATCGCCGTCGCCTGGCTGTTAACGCGCTTTGTCGATCCGGACTGCATCATCCTCTTCACATCGGGCGAGCAGCTCGATGCGGTTGCCGAGGAGAGTGGAGCAACGCTGCTCGTGCCGGAGACATACCCGCACGCATCCGGCTTCGCGGACAAGCTCAACGCCTTCGGCCTCTCGTTCGAGCCGCTGCACCAGATGGCGTCTGATTTGACCGACGTTGGAGCCCGCGACACGGCCCTGGGGCGCTGCCTCCGCGGTGCGATCTTAACGGCGGAAGCAAACCCGCAGGCAGCGATCGCAAATGGCTTTCATATTTTCGATGCTCTTTACGCGTGGCATGCGCGGGCGGAAACTCCTGCGCGCGACGCGAAGGACACCGCAGCATGAGCCTCATCTCCGATCCACAAGGCGGCGCCGGCGCAGTGTCCGGATCGCCGTCCGGCGAGCAGCCGCGCCCGAGCTTCGCGGAAGCCGTTGCCGCATGGGCCCGCATTGGCGTCCTGTCGTTTGGCGGACCTGCCGGGCAGATCGCGTTGATGCATCGCGTCACCGTCGACGAGAAGAAGTGGCTCCGCGAAGAGCAGTTCCTGCCGGCACTCAACTTCTGCATGCTTCTGCCGGGGCCGGAGGCGATGCAGCTTGCGACGTATATCGGGTGGCGGCTGCACGGCGTTGCTGGCGGCCTCGCCGCGGGCTTGCTGTTCGTGCTGCCGGGCGCAGCCCTCATTGCCGTTCTCGCGTCGATCTACGCAGCCGTCGGTCAGGTGCCACTCGTCGCAGCCGTGTTCGTCGGGATCAAAGCCGCCGTCCTCGCGATCGTGATTGATGCCCTGTTGAAGGTCTCGAAACGCGCGCTCAAGGGACCGTTCGATCTCGCGATCGCGGTCGCAGCGTTCGTCGCCATCTTCATGCTGCGCGTGCCGTTTCCGCTCATCATTCTTGCAGCCGCGATCGCAGGCGTTGTTGCCATGGCGTTCGGCGCCGGCGGTCGTGCGGGCGTTGAAGCAGCGCGGGCGTCGCGCACAGGCAGCAAGACGCCGCCCCCGAACGTGACTTTGTCGGAGACGGCGCGGACCATCGCGATCTGGCTCTTCATCTGGATCGCGCCGTTGGCTGCGATGGCGCTCGCGCTCGGCTCCGATCACATCCTGAGCCAGATTGGACTGTTCTTCTCGAAGCTCGCCGTCGTCACTTTCGGCGGCGCCTATGCCGTGCTCGCCTACATGAGCCAGGAGGTCGTCCAGAACTTCGCGTGGCTGTCTTCGGGCGAGATGCTCGACAGCTTAGGGCTTGCCGAGACGACACCCGGACCGCTCATCCTCGTCACCGAGTTTGTCGGTTTCCTTGCCGCGTTCAAGGCCGGTGGCTGGGGCCTTGCCATGGCAGCCGCGGTCGTCACGCTCTGGGCGACGTTTGCGCCGTGCTTTCTCTGGATCTTCGCCGGCGCACCGTATGTCGAGTGGCTCAACGCCCAACCGCGCTTGAAGGCGGCGCTCGCGGCGATCACCGCAGCCGTCGTTGGCGTGATCGCTAATCTCGCGGTCTGGTTCGGGCTCAGCGTGCTGTTCGGAGAGCGCGGGAACCCGCGTGAGGGTCTCGTCGCCGACGTCATCGCCCGCGCCGATGTCATGGCCATCGCACTGTTCGGCCTCGCAACAGTCCTGCTGCTGTTTGCCCGGGCCGGCGTCTTAACCACGCTTGGGGTCGCGGCCGGCGCTGCGTTGGCGGCGCATCTCGCCGGGCTAACGATCGGCTAAGGCCGCGACTGAATTGAGCTTGGCAGGCCGCCGCGAATGTGAGAGCTTTTCGTCAGGTTCAACAACGGAAAGGAGGTGGTCCTATGATCAGTGAGAAGCAGAGGTCGTACGGGCTTTCGCGGGAGACACTGGTGTCGGAGCAGCCTCCGGTACTCGGTTAACCAGCCGATCGAACGATTTCGGTCGACCCGTCGGCCAAACTTTTCGCGGGGGGCTGCCTAAGGCGGCCCCTTTCGCGTTTCTTGGGGGCGCTCTGTCTCCAAGTCCACTGCCGGCCCGGTGACGTCCACCCACGCCGGCGCACTCTTCCCTCTCTCCTTCGCACTTCAGTCGCCCCCCACGAGGCCAGTGCAGGCGCGCCGGTCATCACCTTTTCGCGTTCAAACGCCGGGGGTGTTTGTCTGACGTCGCAGCGCGCTTAAATCCCAAGGTGACGCTTTCAGTGAAAGTGAGATGCGGAATGTCACCTCAAGAATTGCCTGCACGCGGGACTACGTCGCCAACGACTCGAGGCCGGACGGGCCTGCTCGCGCTCGCGGCGATCGCGACCACGCTTGGAGCTTTGACGGCGATGCCAACCGCGGCAGACGCCGCCATCCGATGCAAGGACGGTGCGCAATGGTCCGGCGGACGCTGGATCATCACGCCGTACTGCAAGGACCGGCAGTTGGTGCGCGTCGCACGCGAGTTCGGCGTACGCACGACCTTCAACGCCGTCCGTTTCAGTGTCTCGGAGAAGCGCCGCGTCTGCCGTGTCGTGGGCTTCGACATCCGCGTGTCGCAGACGTGTAGCCAATACCGGAACGACCGCCGCAGAGGGCCGATCTGGATTTACTGATCGAGACGTCGCAGCGCGCGCGTCCGGTCAAGCGGGATGCGCGCGCCCTCGTCGTCCGTCTCAGGCGCGGCGTGCTGCGCCTTCGAACGTCGCACCGGCGTCGACCGACAACGCCTCATGTGTGATATCGCCGGTCACCGTCGCCGTCGGGCGCAGCATCACGTTGCCGCCTTCGATATCTCCTGCCACGCCGCCTTCGACGATCACACGGCGCGCGCGCACGGTGCCGGTGACTGAGGCAGCGCGGCCGACGATCACTTCGTCTGCTTCGACGTCGCCGACGAATGCACCGTCAATCTGCAATGTCCCGTCACTCTCGAGACAAAGCCCGGCACCTCTGATCCGAAGATCGGTGCCGATAACGGATCCTACGTCCGCGCGCGCGACGCTGCGCACAGCGCTCGTCGATCGATACGGAACAGTTGGCGGCTCGGGCGGCGCTGGCGGCTTTACGGGACGCAACAGGTCCGCGACCGGGCGCAAGCGCTGCAGTCCGGATTTTGACTTGAGTGCCGGCGGCTGCGGC
>JBCBXS010000126.1:0-7333 GCA_039816475.1 Pseudomonadota bacterium
TTAGGACGAATACGCCGGAAACGAACGGCATTACGGGGAGCCGTTTGAACAGGATTTTAGACGCCGTTAACGATATCACCGTCGCGGCCATGAAAAGGCCGGTTGCCCAAAAAATGAGCTGGGTGTCGCCGCGCTCGAAGAAGCGCTGCCCGAATGTGTTTGCTACAAAGAACACAAGCAGCGGTCCGGCTTCGACGAGCAGTTTCAAGAACGACTGATCGGCGTTCGGCTCCGCAATTGTGGAGTTGACGTTCTCAGAAGAGGTTGCGGCGCCGTCAGGTCCCTGCTGCGGCTTGCCGAAATCTGAGTGTTGTTCATGGGGCGACTGGCCAGCAGGATTCGAGCGGCTGTCGGGAGAGCCGTTGGATGGGGTCTCAGCGTTCATGGGGTCTCAGTGGTGACGGGTGAGGCGGCAGCCGGCGCAAGGATGGCCGACGGCGAAGCGGCATTGGCGTTGGCCAGTCGACCGCCGCACAGTAGCCGCGCGGTCATGGAGCGTGAAGGCATAACCCGCCGCAAACGCTCGGCGGCGACACCGGAGTATCGCCGCACAGGTTGCCGGGAAGGACAACGGCCGTTGTCTGCGAGGACTGGAGAGCCCGACGTGCCGAACCCGGCTCAGGCCGCGCTGGTCGCGCCTGCCGCCTTCGAAGACCCATCCACCGCGTACTTCTGCAGCGCGCGCGTCATCAGGAAGGCCCAGAGCCCACTGATCGGCATCACCACGAACACCTTGAACAGGACCCAGATGTTCAGGCCGTCCGTCTGCCAGCCTAGGATGTTGAAGACGTCCGAATGCGGGAAGCCGATGCGGATGGCTTCGTTTGCCGCCGCCAGCAGCAAGAACAGAACGATGAAACTGCGCGTGAACTTGTTCCAGCCTTCCTCCGAGTAGTGGAAGGTCTTCTCGAAAGTGTACTTGAAGAAGTTCCGCTTCATCGCGAGCCCGACCATCAGGAAGATCGCGAAAACGGCGTTGAACAGCGTAACCTTGAGCTGCACCCACATGGGATCGTCGTAGATGAGCGAGATCGCGCTGAAGATCAGTGTGATCCCGCCAGCGATCAGCGCAAACATCGGCAGGCGGCGCAGGACGACCCACATCACTATGAGCGACATGATCGTCGTGACGATCAGTGCCCAGATGCCCGCAGTGACGCCGAAGATCGCGTTGACCACGAACAGCGTGATCAGCGGGCCGAACTCGCTGAGGAGGTTGACGGTCTGTTCTGCATTGAACGGATAATGCTTACGCAGCCAAGTCATCTCTCGTCCCTTACATTCCGAGGCCCTGACCGATCTTACGTCGGCTCGGGCCTGCATGATCATCTTGCCGCGTACGCTTAGGCAGCCGCCAGAGCTTCCGCGAATTCCCGTGCATCGAACGGAGCCAAGTCCTCCGTCGCCTCGCCAACGCCAATGGCGTGGACCGGCAGTCCGAACTTATCGGCGATTGCGACCAGAATGCCGCCGCGCGCAGTGCCATCGAGCTTCGTCATGATGAGGCCCGTGACGCCAGCGCGCTCGCCGAAAACCTCGACCTGAGCCAGTGCGTTCTGACCGGTCGTCGCATCGAGTACGAGCAGCACGGTGTGCGGGGCCGAGGCATCGACTTTCCGGATCACGCGAATGACTTTGTCGAGTTCGTCCATCAGCGCCTGCTTGTTCTGCAGGCGGCCTGCGGTGTCGACGAGGAGAATGTCTGTTCCGGTCGCTTTAGCTTCGGTGATTGCGTCGAAAGCGAGGCCCGAGGCGTCGGCGCCGACGTCGCGCGCGACGACGGGTGCGCCGGTGCGCTCGCCCCACACCTTGAGCTGGTCGATCGCCGCCGCCCGGAACGTGTCCCCGGCGGCGAGCATCACGGATTTTCCTTCGGAGCGGAACTGAGCGGCGAGCTTGCCGATCGTGGTAGTCTTCCCGGCGCCGTCTACGCCGACGACGAGGACGACATGCGGCGTTTGCTCGCCGGAGACGGTCAGTGGCCTGGCGACGGGGTCGAGCACGCTGGTCACTTCCTCGACCAGGATCTTGCGGACGTCGTCGGCCGAAATGCCCTTGTCGTAACGGCCTTTGGAGACCGCATCGGTAATCCGCATGGCGGTTTCGACCCCCAGATCGGCCTGGATGAGGACGTCCTCCAGGTCCTCAAGGGTGGCAGCGTCCAGTTTCTTTTTTGTGAAAACGCCCGCGATGCCCTGCGTTAACTGGCCGGACGTCTTCGAGAGACCGCCGGTCAGCCGCTGGAACCAGGATCGCTGGTCGGGCGCGTCCTGAGGCTCCGGGGCCGGGGGTGCGGCGACCGGCTGATCGGCTGCCTCATCGGAAGCGCCGGCGTCCGGCTCCGTTTTCGAGCCGAGCAAACGGCCGAACAGCCCGCGTTTCTCTCCACCGCTCATGCTGTCGCTGGCTCCACGACCGCGCCGACATCGCCGGTCAGTTGACCATCAGCGGTGAGCGCCAACGTCGCCTCGATAAGGCTGCCGGGTGTCGCATCGCCTGCAAGTGTGACTTCGGCGAAATGAGCCGACCGCGCAGTCCGCGGCGTCTCGACCAGAACCGGAACCGTCTGCCCGTCGAGCGCGCGATGGAAGCGACCGATCCGGCGTTTGCCGATCTCGCGCAGCTTTGCAGCGCGCGTCTTAACAACATCGCGAGGCAATTGCGGCATCCGGGCCGCGGGCGTGCCCTCGCGCGGCGAAAACGGGAACACGTGAAGGTAGGTCAATCCGCAGGCCTCGACGATGTCGCAGGTCTCGGTGAACATCGTGTCAGTCTCGGTGGGAAACCCTGCGATTAGGTCGGCGCCGAAGACGATATCGGGCCGCACAGCTCGCGCCGCCTCGCAGAACGCGATCGCGTCTGCGCGGAGATGCCGGCGTTTCATGCGTTTCAGGATCATGTCGGCGCCCGATTGCATCGAGAGATGCAGATGCGGCATCAGTCGCATGTCGTCTGAGAGCGCGATCATCAGATCGTCATCAACCTCGACCTGATCGATCGACGACAGCCGCAGGCGCGGCAGCTCAGGCACGTGTTTCAGGATCTGGCGCACCAGACGACCGAGCCGTGGCTTTCCGGGGAGGTCGCCGCCGTACGATGTGATGTCGACGCCGGTCAGGACGACTTCGCGGTAGCCGTTTGCAACGAGCCCTTGGATTTCGCGGACAACGTCGCCGGCGGCAACCGACCGGGACGGGCCGCGGCCGTAGGGAATAATGCAGAACGTGCAGCGGTGATCGCAGCCGTTCTGGATCTGGACGTAGGCGCGCGTCCGCGTGTCGAACGAGCGAACCATGTGGCTCGCGGTCTCGCGAACGCTTTGGATGTCGTTGACGCGAACGCGCTCGGTGGCAAGCGCCCCGATGCCCTCGAATGTCCGCCGTTCGAGCTTCTCAGCGTTGCCGATGACATCGTCGATCTCGCCCATGTCCGCGAACGACCGAGGATCGATTTGGACAGCGCATCCCGTCGCGATGATGCGGGCGTCAGGTCGTTCCCGCCGGAGGCGGCGGATGGTCTGCCGGGCCTGGCGGACGGCCTCACCGGTCACCGCGCAGGTGTTGACAATCACCGCATCGCTGAGCCCAGCGGCCGTCGCATGGCCGCGCATGACTTCTGACTCATATGTGTTGAGGCGACAGCCGAGCGTGACGACGTCAATGCCGTTGCCGCCAGCAGCCGGATCGGAGCGGCTCGGCCCCTCTGCTGCGGACGCGATCGCATCCTGCTCGAGCTCGGTCTTTGTGATGCCACGGTCCATGATGGTCAGGCCGCCAGCCGCGCGGCTTCGGGGCTGAACGTCAGCGTGCCCTCGTGCTCGTGTTCAGCGGGGCCGGTCATGATGATCTGATCGTTATCGGTCCAGCGGATCTGCAGATCACCGCCGGGCAGCGTGACGGTTGCTTCGCGGTTCAGCCGATTGGTGCGCGCGCCGCAGACAACGGCCGCGCAGGCCGCCGAGCCGCAAGCCTTCGTCAGACCCGCGCCGCGTTCCCAGGTTCGGATCGTGACGTGCGCGCGGTCAGTGACATTCGCGATGGTGATGTTCGCGCGGTCGGGGAAGATCGGGTGGTTCTCGAGCAGCGGTCCGACGCGGGCAAGATCGTAGGCCTCGACGTCATCGACCCAGAAGACTGCATGCGGGTTCCCGATGTTCGCAACCGATGGCGAATGCAGGATTGGTTTGTCGATCGGGCCGATCTGCAATTCGATGTAGCGCGTGTCGCGGAATTCTTCCGCAAGCGGGATCGCCTGCCAGTCGAACTTCGGCGCGCCCATGCCGACGGCGATCCGTCCGGCACCTGTCACGCGGACCGGCAGCGGTCCGGCAGGCGTCTCGAACGTTTGGGCTGTTTTGTCTAGCAGCGGCTGGAACGCGAGACCGACGCAGCGCATGCCGTTGCCGCAGGCACCGGCATGCGAACCGTCGGAATTGTAAATGCGGATGAAACCGTCGGTGTCGCCGCTTCGGGGCCGGTGCACGGCCATCAACTGGTCGAAGGCCAGGCCCTCAAGCGCTGCGACCGCCTCCGCCTGGCCGCCAGACAGCACGTCATCAACCGCGCGCATGTCGAGGACGACGATCTCGTTTCCGAGCCCGTTCATCTTCCAGAAGTGGACGGAGAATTCAGCAACCATGGGCTTCTATATGGCGAAGCGGAACCTGAAGACAATTGTTGTCGGCGCGGCAACCGACCACGGAGGGGGCCGATCAGGAACGACATTCTACCTCGCCCGTTGACGCCGCACACCGCCCTTACCGGCGGCAATTTGAAACCAAGTCTAGTGACTAGACAGGAGTCCCCCATGAAGACCCTCTCAATGCTCGCCCTGGCCGCAACGCTTCCGTTCGTTGCGCTTTCAGGCGCACAGGCTGCCACCATGTACACCGACCCGGATGCATGCATCGCCGATTACGGCAAGCTCGACACCAACGGTGACGGCTTCACGGACAACACCGAAATGTCCGAGTACGCCCGCGTTGAGCAGAACGTCGACGTCGATGGAGACGGCAAGTACTCCGCTGAGGAGCGCACGGTCGCCTGTAAAGAAGGCCGTATGAGCGCATTCAGCAAGCCGTATGACTCGGGCAGCAACCCTGGCTGATCACGGTCGAGCTCAGACCTCTCATGTGAGGTCTAAGTCTGAAGGGACGTGCCCCGCGGTACGTCCCTTTTTCTTTTGCACTCTCGCGACCGGGCGGCCTGTAAGCTGGCCTCACTGCCGGAATTCCCCTAGCGATCCCGAGTATTGTTCGATTTGTCGTCAGGGATCGCCTTCGGATGAATACCTCAGGACTTGCCACGCTGGCCACCGGTGGGATCGTCTCGCCGTTCACGCGCCTTCGCCGATTGCTTGGCGATGTTGTGCCGGGCCACGCGAGGCCAATCGACATGACGGTCGGCGAGCCGCACGAAACCGTGCCGCCATTCGTTGGTGATCTACTGAAACAGGCCGATGGCACCCTGACGCACTATCCGCAGATCCGGGGCAGCGGCGAGCTTCGCGATGCGATCGCAAGCTTTATCGAGCGACGCTATGGACTGCCGACGCAAATGCTTGAGCGGGCGCGCGAGGTGCATCCGCTGAACGGGTCACGCGAGGGCCTATTTTTCGCGCTGCTCCCCGCCGTCGGCCGGAAGCCGGGCTTGGAGCGGCCGGCAGTCCTGATGCCGAACCCGTATTTCCAGGCCTACAACGGCGCTGCGAACTGCCTCAACGCCGAGCCGGTTTATCTCACCGTCGATGACAGCACCGGCTATCTGCCTGACCTCGACAAGCTTGCCGCCAACGAGGGCCTGCTGAAGCGGACGGCAGCGTTCTACCTCTGCTCGCCGGCTAACCCGCAGGGCGCCATGGCCTCGGCGGAGTACCTCGGCCGCGCGCTGTCGCTCGCCCGGCAGTACGACTTCATGCTGTTCTGCGACGAGTGTTATTCGGAGATCTACACCGGCGCACCGCCGCCCGGCGGTTTGCAGGTCGCAGCTGCAACACCTGAGCGTTTCCGCAATCTCGTCTGCTTCAACTCGCTCTCGAAGCGGTCGAACGTGCCGGGGCTCCGTTCCGGTTACGCAGCCGGCGACGGCGATTTCCTTGAGACGATGGCGGAGATCCGCAATCTCGTTGCGCCGCAGATGCCGGGGCCGCAGCAACATGCCTCCATCGCGCTTTGGGCCGACGACACGCACGTCGAGACGATCCGGAGCGCCTACAACGCGAAATTCGACGTTTGCGACACCGTCCTTGGACGTCGTTTCGGATATGCGCGACCGGACGGTGGCTTCTTTCTCTGGCTCGATGTGTCCCAACTTGGCGGCGGTGAACAGGCTTCAGTAACCCTTTGGAAAGGGTGCGGCCTCAAAGTCGTGCCGGGCGCGTTTCTGGCCATGCCGGATCGCGAGGGGACCAATCCGGGCGATGCGTACATCCGCGTCGCCCTTGTTCATGACCTGGACACAACCCGCGAAGCGCTCGAGAGACTGGTCGCGTCGGTGCACTAGGCGCCGGCGCTGAGCGCCGCGAAGGCTTAGATGCCGCTGGGAAGCACGAGCACAACTGAGACGCGCGCGCCGTCGCCTGCCGTCGAAGCGCTCGTTTACGGCTGGGCGCGGCGGGCCGGTGGTCTCGTCCTCGTTCTTGGCTGCCTCGCGCTCTGGCTCGCCCTCGTCACCTGGTCGGTCAATGACCCCTCGCTGACGCACGCGACGAGCGGCACGCCGCGGAACCTGATGGGCCCCGTCGGCGCCATCGTCTCCGATCTGCTTCTGCAGATGCTCGGGCTCGGTGCAGTGATTTCGATCGCCATTCCGATCGTCTGGGGCTTGCAGCTCACGGCGCAGGAACGCCTGCCGCGCATAGAGCTAAAGCTGCTGCTCTTTGTCTTCGGCCTGCTCGCGCTGGCCGGAGGACTTTCCGGGCTGCCGCGTTCCGGCAATTGGCCACTGGCGCACGGATACGGAGGGTTTCTCGGCGACTGCGTCCTGATGTTCGGCGCAGGGGCCGTGGCGCTCGTCAGCTCGACGCTTGCGACATTTATTGCCGGGCTGGTTTTGCTCGCCTCCGGGTGTTGGGCGCTTGCCGAGGCGATCGGCCTGAACGGGCGTGATCTCCGACTGGCGTGGACGTTCGAGGATGGAGGTCGGCGGAGGTCGGCTGACGGCGCCCCCGTCGCAGCGGTGAAGCCCGCGAAGGCATCACGTGCCTCGTTTGAGAGCGCGGAAGCGTCCGCCCCGTCGTCCCCAGTTATTCGATTTCCGACCGTTGCCGAACCTTTCGACGATGATCCGCAAGAGGTTGCGCCGGCTGTCAAACGCCGCCTGAGCCTTACGCCCGA
>JBCBXS010000127.1:0-7301 GCA_039816475.1 Pseudomonadota bacterium
GCGGGACGGTCGGCGCTTGATCGCGATTGTGCTCGGGGAATCGACGCCAGCGGATCGCACGGCGCGCGCCCGCGCCTTGCTCGATCACGGCTTCAAGCGGTTTGCCTGGAAGATGTTCCTGCAGAGCCCGACGGTCGCGGCCTTGCCGAAGGGAACGTCCAGTCCATCGGCGCCGAGCGTGCGAAGCTCCATCCGGAGCTGGGACTGCCGGAGGCGGCGCACGAAGCCGAGGCGGACCACAGCGTCCCGCCCGAAACCGCAGGCAGCTCAAGTGCGCGGCCAAAGCGTTCAACGCTAGCGGACCGGGAGCAGACTCGGGCGAGGGCGCGCTGCGATCAGACGATCAGGCCTAACGGACCATCATCGTACGCCGGGCAGCTCGTCCCCTTATCGCCCGACGCAGGCGGCGGATCGGCGAACGCATCGCCAGCGCCCGGATCGCGCATTGGCGGAGACTGCGGTGCCGGACGCCCTTGCGGTGCGGCCTGAGCGTCGGCACTTGGCTGATCACCTTCGGCGGCCATCGTCGCCGATGGGGTCATCGTCACGGCGAGGAACAACGCCGCCGCCGATACTGCGAACACAGACGTTCCCGATCTGACGACCCTCGTGATCTGTTCACCAGCCATAGCGCCCTCCTGAAGCGTTGCCGTTCGCTGGCAGCCTTATTCTGGCAGCCGAAGCAGCAGCGTTAACAAAGACCTTAACACGCAACGCCGCGGATCGGATCAGTCTCGGCTTCGGGAGCGGTCTGGCAGTCATTTTGCTTTGCTGGCGATGACATGAACACCTGGACCGATCCGACACTGACGCCGATGACCACCTGGCACCCAAACGACGACGCCACCCCGACGCCTGAAGAAGTCGAGGGCATGGCCACCATGCTGGAGGGGCGCCACGGTCTCTTCGCGGCTGACGTCGCCGACTTCTTCTCGACGTTCCACGGCCAACGCGGTGACGCTGGCCGCTCCTGGGCTTGGCAAGGCGTCGCCGAGCGGGTCCGTTATCGGACGCGATGCCGGACGACCGGGCGCAAGGAACGTCACCGCGCACGGCTCGGCGGCCCACTCTGTTGAGGGCGCATCCGAGTTGCCGACAGGCTGCGCGCGCCCGTTCGCCATCGCGCCAGCCCTCCCGAAACCGCTAGCGTCGTCCGATGACCGAGATTGCCGCCACTCCTGAGCCAGCGTCCGGCGCCACGGTCAGGGAGCGTGTGCGCGATCTCGCATTGGCAGTCCTCAAGGGCGACGACGAACGCGCGCTGACGATCCGCCGTGCAGCTGTCGCGTTTTGCATTCGCCTCCTCAGCGCGGCGCTTCTCTATGTTACCCAGGTGGTCCTCGCGCGCTGGGTCGGTGCTGCGGACTTTGGCGTCTACGTGTTTGTCTGGACGGCCGTCCTGCTGATGGGCGGCCTTTCGCATCTCGGACTTGCCGTCGCGATGATCCGCTTGCTGCCGGAGTACGCCGAGCGCCGCGCGGACGCGTTGATGCGCGGGCTTGTGCGCGGCGGCCGTCTCTTCGCCGTCGCGAATGCCACGCTGGTCTCGACCGTTGCCGCATTGCTCGTCTGGGTTTGGCCGGGCGTGCTCGCAGAGCCCTACGTCGTTCCCCTGCTTATTGCGTTCCTCTGCGTGCCGATGGTGACGCTCTCGGAAGTTCACGATGGGATCGGCCGCAGCCAGGGCTGGATGATCGCCGGCCTTCTGCCGCCCTATGTGATGCGCCCGTTGTTTGTCCTTGGCGGGATCGTCGTCATGGAAGCCGCCGGCATCGCCCCATCTGCGGAAGCCGCTGTCTGGGCCGCCGTCATCGCGACGTGGGCTGCCGCAATCGTACAACTCGCCCTGATCGAGCAACGCCTGCCGGCGCTCGTCGCGACAGGGGCGCGGGATCATGACGTCCGCCGCTGGGCCGTCGTCGCACTGCCACTATTCGTCATCGGCGGATGCGAGGTGTTCCTGCAGACAACCGACGTACTCATCCTGTCGGCGTTCGCGGCCCCCGACGACGTTGGCATCTACTTCGCGGCGGCAAAAACCATGGCGCTGATCATGTTCGTACACTACGCGGTCGGAAGTGCCGCGGCCCGCCAGTTTGCCCGACACGCAGCCAATGAGGATCGGGCAGCGCTGCTTCGCACCGTGCGTGATGCGGTGCGTTTCACGTTTTGGCCGTCGCTGTTTGGCGCCATCGTCATCGTCGCACTCGGCCCGTTTCTGCTGTCGCTGTTCGGGCCGGACTTTGCGCGCGGCTACCCGGTCATGTTCGTCTTGGTGGCAGGCTTCCTCGCGCGCGCCGCAATGGGCCCATCTGAGTTTCTTTTGAACATGGCTGGCGAGCAGAGGGCGTGCGCGGTCGTCTTCGCCATCGCGGCAGTCACAAATGTGGTGGCCGCGCTGGTGTTAATCCCTGCTCTCGGAATGCTCGGCGCAGCAGTTGCGACGGCGATCGCAGTGACGCTCGTCGGGTGCCTCAACGGCGTGATCGCCGCCCGCCGGCTCGGGATCAGGCTTCCGATCTGGTATCACGTCGGCCGCTGACGGACGCGTCAGACGCCTTCGACAACGACTGACTCAACCGTCGCGCCGGCATCGCGAAACTTCGCGATCTCCTGATACTCGGGACTTGCCATGCACGCCTTGGCGTCGGCGAAGCTTGGAAACTCGAGCACCACGTTGCGCTCGTGATGCGGCCCGGTCAGCGTTTCACATGCGCCGCCACGGACAAGAAAGCGTGCCCCGAAGCGGTCGAAGATCGGGCCGTTCGCCGACGTGTAGCGCTTGTAGAGGTCTGCGTCCGTGACTGTGATCCGCGCGATCAGATAGCCCTTGGCCATGGTCATGCCTCCCGTGTTGGCCGGTCCGGAATGCCGGTTGCGCGTGTGCCCGCGAACAGTCTGGGCGCATTCCGCCTGCTGCAAATCCTGCGCTGACACTCTACATGAATGAGGTGACAACTTCATCTGACAGCGACGCGAAAACGCCGCCGCGGCGTAAGGCCAAACCGGCGACGGGGCGCGGCGCCTCGCCGGCGCGTTCGGGCGCCAAGCCAAAAGCCACGAACAAGGCTGGATCGGCGAAGCGGGCGAAATCAAAGGCTCCGCCATCACCGAAAGCGCCCCGGAAAGCCGTCGCGAAGCAGAAGCCGACACGCGCGCGAAAATCTGCGCGGCCGTTCGGGCCCGATCTCCTGGTCGATCCGGATCTTCAAATCCCGGAACTGCCGCCCGTCATCGGTGACTGGTTCGGCTCTCGCGGATGGGCGCCGCGGCCGCATCAGCTCGCGCTCCTTGCAAAGGGAATGGCGCGCCGCTCGAGCCTGCTCATCGCGCCGACAGGGGCCGGCAAGACGCTGTCCGGGTTCCTCGCGTCGTTGGTCGATCTCCAGAGCGGGCGCCGCGAGCCGAAAGGCTCGGGACTGCACACGATCTATATCTCGCCGCTCAAGGCGCTCGCCGTTGATATCGCGCGCAACCTGGCCGAGCCCGTCGCCGAGATGGGTCTCGACGTTTCAATCGAAACGCGGTCGGGCGATACGTCCGTCGCCAAACGCCAGCGCCAGCGAAAGCGCCCGCCGGATATTCTTCTGACAACGCCCGAGCAGATCGCGCTTCTCCTGTCGCATCAGGACGCAGCGTTCCTGTTTACGGATCTCCGCTACATCGTCCTCGATGAACTTCACGCGCTGGTCGCATCGAAGCGCGGCGATCTCCTGTCGCTCGATCTCGCGCGCTTGAGGAGCATCGCGCCGGACGTCGTGGTGACAGGGTTGTCGGCGACGGTTGCACGGCCATCGGAGCTGCGCGCATTCATCGTCCCGCAGACGGCGCCCGATGACATGCTGAAGCTCGGCGATCTCGTGCAGTTGCGCCGCGGCGGCGTGAAGCCGGACCTCACGATCATGGAGGGCGATGATCCTCTGCCGTGGTCGGGGCATACCGCCCGCTACGCGATGCAGAAGGTCTACGACACCATTAAGCGGCATCACCTGTCGCTTGTGTTCGTCAACACGCGAAGCCAGGCAGAGAACGTGTTTCAGGAACTCTGGCGGTTGAACGACGACGGCCTGCCGATCGCGCTCCATCACGGCTCGCTCGACGCCAGCCAGCGCCGCAAGGTGGAAGCTGCGATGGCAGCCGGGCGGCTCAAGGCTGTGGTTGCAACATCGACGCTCGATCTCGGGATCGACTGGGGGGACGTCGACCTTGTCATCAACATTGGTGCGCCGAAGGGGGCGAGCCGTCTGATCCAGCGGATCGGCCGCGCCAACCACCGGCTCGATGAACCGTCGAAGGCGATCCTGGTGCCGTCGAACCGCTTCGAGGTTCTCGAGTGCCGCGCAGCGCTGGACGCCGCTGAAATCGGCGATCAGGACGCCATCCTCAATCGGACCGGCGCACTCGATGTGCTCGCCCAGCACGTCATGAGCGTTGCCTGTAGCGAACCGTTCGACATGCAGGTGCTGTGCGATGAGGTACGATCCGCCGCGCCGTACGCGCATCTTTCGGAGTTCGACTTCGAGCGCGTCGTGGATTTCGTCGCGACCGGTGGATACGCGCTCAGGAGTTACGAGCGGTTTGCGCGGCTCCGTCGCGACGACGACGGCCGTATGCGGATCGCCAACCCGCGGCTTGCTCAACAGCATCGACTGAACATCGGCACGATCGTGCAGTCACCAACGCTGAAGGTGCGCCTGATCCGGGGCCGGGGCGGGAAGGATGCAGCATCGGCCCGCGGTGCGAACGGCACAAACGGCACAAAGGGCGCGCTCGGAGGGGCCGGGCAGCCCGGTCAGCGCCAGGCCTTCGTCGGTGGCCGCGTGCTCGGCGAACTCGATGAGTGGTTCGCGGGCGAACTGAAGATCGGCGATACGTTCCTTTTCAGCGGTGAGGTCCTGAAGCTCGAGGGCCAGCAGAACACGGATATCTTCGTGTCGCGGACGACGGCTGATACGCCAGCGATTCCGTCCTATCCCGGCGGCAAGTTTCCGCTGTCGACGCACCTCGCCGAGCGGGTCCGCGAGATGATCTCTGATCGGTCGTACTGGGCGAACCTGCCGCTTCCCGTTGCCGAATGGCTGGGGCTGCACGCGGACAGGTCGGTGTTGCCGACGCCGGATCAGGTGCTCGTCGAGACGTTCCCGCGCGGCGACCGACATTACCTCGTCGCCTATCCGTTCGAAGGCCGGCTCGCCCACCAGACACTCGGTATGCTGCTGACCCGCAGGCTCGACCGTGCACGCGCCCGGCCGCTTGGTTTCGTTGCCAACGACTACGGCATCTCGATCTGGTGCGCGAAGGACCTGGACGGCCTCATTTATGACGGGCGTCTGACGCTCGCTGATCTCTTTTCCGAAGACATGCTCGGCGACGATCTGGAAGCCTGGCTCGCAGAATCGTTTCTCATGAAACGCACGTTCCGCTACTGCGCGTCGATTGCCGGTCTCGTCGAACGCCGCCATCCGGGCCACGAGAAGACCGGCCGTCAGATGACGGTCTCTTCGGACCTCATCTACGACGTCCTACGCCGTCACGACCCGAAACACATTCTGCTGGAGGCCGCGTGGCAGGATGCAGCCTCCGGCCTTCTCGACGTCCGCCGTCTCGCAGCGTTTCTCGGCCGTATCAGAGGCCACATTCGGCACGAGCGGCTGGACCGCATCTCGCCGTTGTCCGTGCCAATCCTTCTCGAGATCGGGAAAGAGCCGGTCTACGGCGCGTCCGCCGATGCGTTCCTGCGCGATGCCGCCGACGATCTGATTGCCGAGGCGATGAGCTGAGCCCGGGCGGGGCCGCTGCGCGCGCGAAAACGTGATCGAAGGCAGCTTCGTCCAATGGTGCCATGTGGATTTCCATCGCGCCAAAACTCACTGTCACAAACCTGCAACAGGCATCGGACCCGGCCGGTTCTGCGTGACGTCGCGCAACGCTTTGGATTCATTCGCGAGTCCGTTTTTCGCGCGAGATTTGGGCTGGATGTCCACCGCTCGCGCACGCGGTTCCTGGACACGAAATCCACCGCTGCAGCGGTCAATTCACCCACAGGTGTGCACGGCGCGACTCGCGTTCGTGACCGAAAAGATTCTGTTAGCGGATTCAATTCACTGAGCCGTAGAGCTTCGACTCTCGAGCGAATTTTGCACCTGCTTTGTTCGCTCAATTATCAAGCTCACGAGCTATCAGCTTATCCAGTGTTTGCGCCTTGTGGGCGCCCCACGCCTGTGGTTATTCCGGTGTCGCGTCTGAGGGGGCGCAGCACGGAAGCGCAGTCGTTCGGCGCGTTGCTGTGTTGGGGTCTAACCGTTCTCTGTGTGGATAAGCGGTCCTGCACAACCGGTTGGTATTGTGAGGCGTCGGGGCCAAACACCGATGCCATTGCGGGGGAGTTGTTTGGGTCAGTCACGTAACGAGTCTGTCGGTCATCCTGCGTCACCCGGTTCGAATGTTCGGACCACCGACGTTGGGGATGTGAGTTCGAAAGAGGCGTTCGCGCAGCTTTCGTCGTCAGCGCAGTCGGCTCTGATCGATGTGCGCACGCGGGCCGAGTGGTCGTTCGTTGGTGTCCCTTCTCTCTCCTCCGTCTCTAAGGAGGTGATGTTTCTCGAGTGGCAGTCCTTCCCGAGCGGTGCAGTCAACGATCGTTTCGTTGACGAACTGACGGGGCTTCTCGAGGCGAAAGAAATCGAACGGACGACAGAGCTATTTTTCATCTGCCGGTCGGGTGCGCGCAGTCTTGCGGCAGCGCGGGCGATGGCTTCGGCAGGTTACGAGAATTGCGTCAACGTTTCGGACGGGTTTGAGGGGCCCGTCGATGCGAACGGACACCGAGGCCGAATAACAGGCTGGAAGGCGTCCGACTTACCGTGGGTTCAAAGCTAGTCCGGCGGCGGACCCTGAATTGCGAGCAAAATCGATCCTGTTTTGCTTTGGCATCAGCGCCAGAGCACGGGTGAGGTGCGCTAAATCGTGTCCAAAAGTCAGGGGCAACAACGCCCTTTAATGTGCGGGGAACACATTCATGGCTGAGAAGAACAACCGAGACCAACAATCGGGCCACGTCGACGACGAGACCGCGCCGGTCGGCTCAGGGCGAATGTCAGATGGGCGTCTGACCCCGGTCAACAACAGTGGCGAGATCACACCGGTGAAGGACGCTGAGGGGCGTCGGATCAAAGCCATGCTGCAGGCGCGGCTTGGTGAGGACGTCTACTCAAGCTGGTTCACGGCCTTCGAAATCCACCACATCCAGGGCAAGACGATCGAGACATCGGTCCCGGTCAAGTTTCTGCGCAAGTGGATCG
>JBCBXS010000128.1:0-7152 GCA_039816475.1 Pseudomonadota bacterium
TAAAGGTCGAATTGCAGACCGATGTTGTCTGCGGCGACTTCGTGAATGACCGCTCGCGCCATGTCGGTGGTGTTCAGAAAGAAGCCTGGGATGTCGCGGGCGTTGATCGGCTCGATGATGACAGTGACGTCCGCGTCCTTGGCCATCGCAGCCGCGCGTCTGAGGTTTGCGACATACGTCGCGTGCGTCGCGCCGTGATGAACGAGCCCCGGCATCACATGCAGCAACGGACACGCGAGGCCCTTCGCGTAATCGAGCGCCTTCGAGATCGCCTGTTCGAACTCGGCTTCACGGCCGGGGATCGCGGCGAGACCCCGCTCGCCAGCGTCCCAGTTACCGGGCGGGGCATTGAACAGCACCTGCGAGAGCCCGTTCGCTTTCAGCCGGTCCGCCAATTCGTCGACCGGATGATCGTACGGGAAAAGATACTCGACCCCGCGGAAGCCGGCCTGGGCGGCGGCGTCGAAGCGGTCGAGAAAGTCGAGGTCCTGGAAGAGAAACGAAAGGTTGGCTGCGAACTTGAGCTTCGGCACGATTAAGCCTGCTAGGTCAGCGACTTGCGCAAGTGGACGATTTCGCGATCCGCCAGCGGCTCGATCCGATCGATGGCGTAGCCCGCGCGCTGGTACCAATCGATCAGATGGGTCAGCGGACGCCCGGTATAGAGCAGAACGTGCTTGAAGCCCAATGCACGCGCGCGAAGTTCTCCTGCGGCGAGCAACGATGCGCCGAGCCGACAACCCTGATGCGCCGGATGGATCGCGATGCTTTCGATCGTGAACGTGTCGGCGCGCGCGTCGATGATCAGCACGCCGGCGGGGTCGCATTCGCCTTCGAACTCCACGCCGTGTGGTCGCGCTCGCGACAGTCGCTGCTCCGCGCGCACGCCCGGCTCCGCTGGAACTCCCGCGATCCAGACCTCAAGTGTCTCAAGCACATCGCGGTAGTCGAGCAGCAGCGGCAAGGGCTCGACGCCGAGCCGTTCGCGATTGGCTGCATACGCCGCGCGTTGGATCAGGACGATCGCGTCGTAGTCTGCCGCAACAGCGCGCCGAAGCGACCATGATGGCGTAGTTGGTGCTGGCCCCGGGGGATCGGCAGTCACCCGATCCCGGTCGCCGCTCACATCAACAGCCCGCCGTCGACGACGACGATCGTCCCCGTCGTAAACCTGCTCTCGTCTGAGGCGAGGTAGACGGCAGCAGCGGCGATTTCTTCGGCCGTGCCGAGCCGGCCCATCGGCTGCCGGTCGATAAAGGCCTGGCGCACATCCGTTGCCGAGCGCCCCGTCTCCTTTGCTTGAGCGGAGATGCGGTCATCCAACGATGGCGACTGCACGGTGCCGGGACTGATCGCATTGCACCGGACGCCCTTGCCAACGAAGTCCGCGGCAACCGCTTTTGTGAGGCCGCACACCGCGGCTTTCGAAGCGCCGTAGGCGTGGCGGTTCGGCAGGCCTTTCATGCCGGCGACTGACGCGATGTTGACGATGGCACCGCCGCCATTTGCGACCATGCCCGGCAGGAAAGCGGCAATCGTCCGGTGCATCGATGTGACGTTCAGATCGAACGACATCGCCCAGTCTTCGTCGGAGCAATCGAGGATGGTGCCGCTGTGGACCCAGCCGGCCGCATTAAAGAGGATGTCGACGGTCTCGAGGTCCTTGGCGAGCGCATTGACGGCGAGCGCATCGCGCACATCCAGCCGTCGGGTTTCTGCAACGCCCTCATCGGAAAGGCCTTCGAGGCTCTGCGTGCTGATGTCGGTTGCAACAACATGCGCGCCTTCCGCTGCAAACGCCAAAGCCGTGGCCCGGCCGATTCCAGCGCCCGACGCCGTGCAGACCGCGCGTTTGCCCTCAAGCCGACCCATCAGGTTGTCTCCTTGACGCCGCCCGCCGCGCCCTTTGCCATCAACGCGTCCATCTCGCCGCGCGCCGCCCGCTTTGCGTAAGCGGACGTCCCGTCATCGAGAAACTCAACTGCCGCGCGCAGGAACTCACCGGCGGCGGCGCGCGCCAACGCTCCGCCGACGCTGATCCGCTTGACACCGAGCGCGGTGAGATCGGCAACGGTCGCATCCCGCACCATGATCCCGAGCACGTTGACCGGCTTCGCGACCGAGTCGACAACGCGGCGGACGTCTGCCTGACTACGGAGCCCCGGTGCGTAAAGGACATCCGCGCCGACATCTGCGAACGCCTGCAGTCGCTTGATCGTATCGTCGAGGTCGTTGCGGCCGTGCAGCAGGTTCTCAGCACGCGCCGTCAACACCATTGGCGTTGCGAGTTTCGCATTTGCGTCGACGGCTGCCTTCACGCGCGCGACAGCGTCATCGAGCGCGAAGATCGGATCTTCGGGCGCGTTCGTTGCATCTTCGATCGAGGCGCCGGCGAGCCCTGTTTCAGCCGCAAGCGTGATGGTCTCAGCAACGCCCTCCGGGCTGTCGGCGAAACCCTTCTCAAGATCGGCGTTGATCGGCAAATCAACCGCATCGACGAGCTGCGCGCAGTGGGCAAGCTTCTCATCCCGCGTCACGCACATGTCGGACCGGCCGAGCGTCATCGCAAAGCCCGAGCTCGTCGTCGCGAGCGCTTCGAAACCCAACCCTGCGAGCATGCGCGCTGAGCCGACATCGAAAGGGTTAGGGATCAAGAACGCTCCGTCGCGCTCATGTAGCGCGCGGAATTCGGCAACCTTCTCGGCCTGCGTCGGCATTTGAGCTTCTCCGCCGGACTGAGGGCGCGATGGGCCGGTGCCCTCTCGCTTGAGGCCGACGTTGACGGCGGCCGTCCGAGCGTTAGCCCAGAACGCCGCGTCCCGCCAGATGACGCATCAGGTCGCCGCTCCCGTAGTCCCAGCGCGGCGCGCGGTCCGACGTCGTCATGAGGTTGCTGAGGTGGCCGAGTTCAGGCGCCGAGATCGTGACGACATCCCCGACGGCATGCGTGAAGCCCATACCTGCTTTGCCTCGATCTTTCGTCGGTGCGAACATCGTGCCCAGATAGAGGACGGCGCCGTCGGGGTACTGGTGGGTGGCCCCCATCAGCTCCTCGACCAGCTCAGCCGGATCGCGCGCGATCTCGGTCATCGAAGATGTGCCAGTGAGTTCGAACCCATCCTCACCGGCGACGGTCAGTTCGACGGTCGTCTGCCGCAGATCATCAAGCGTGAATGTTCCATCGAAGAAGCGGATAAACGGGCCGAGAGCTGCCGACGCATTGTTATCCTTCGCCTTCGACAGCAGCAGCGCCGATCGGCCCTCGAAGTCACGGAGGTTGACGTCGTTACCGAGCATCGCGCCGACGATCTCACCCCGGCGATTGACGGCGAGCACGACTTCCGGCTCGGGGTTGTTCCAGGTCGAACGCGGATGAAGGCCTGCCGCCTGACCGTGACCGACCGCCGACATAGGCTGCGCCTTCGTGAAGATCTCAGCGTCTTCGCCGATGCCGACTTCGAGATACTGCGACCAGGCCCCCTGCGCGATCAGCGTCTCTTTCAGCGCCATCGCCTCCTTCGAGCCCGGCTTCAACTGTCCGAGATCCCCGCCGATCAGAGCGTTGACCTGTTCGCGGATCGCCTCGGCCTTCTCCGGCGCGCCTTTCGCCTGTTCTTCGATGACACGTTCGAGCATCGACTTCGGGAACGTGACGCCCGCAGCCTTGATCGCTTGTAGGTCGGTCGGCGCGAGAAGCCATGGCTTGTCCGACGTGCGCGAGCCTTCCGGCGTGTTCGCGAGAACTGTTTCGAGATCGCCAATACGCCGCCCCGCGCCTGACCGGATGAGCGCAACTGCATCGTTATGGGCCGTCAGCGCGCTCATGGTCGGGCAGGTCTCAGTCAGGTCGAACACGCCATCGGCGCGAATGGCGACAACGCAAGGCCCGCCGACCTCCGGGTCCCAGACGCGGCCGGCGAGCGCGGCGTCGTACCCTGCTGCTGGAAGCGTTGCAGCGATGGTCATCTTGTCGAGCATCGCAGGTTGTCTCCTCTTGGCGCCTTTTATTGGCGGGGAAACTAGCCGGTTTTCCGCCGCCACGGAACGTCGCTGCGCGACCCGTTGAAGGGCGCGCTTATGGGGCGTCGGAAGGCTCGGGCACCGGGTCAACCGACGGGATCAGGTGAATCCCCTCCGCGAGCAGCGAGACGGTGATCTCTGCGCCGATCTCGAGGCTGTTGCGGCGCGCGGCATGGGTCGCGATGCGGAAATTGAGCCGCGGCATCTCATCGGAGATCGCAACCGCCACGAGCGTATCGCTGCCAAGCGGCGTCAATTCGCTGACAACACCGGACACCGGGTTCTCGCGCTCTCCGTGCGACGGCCGATCGCGCCGGTGCATGACAATCGCATCGTCGGGCGCAATCCACTTCGCCACATCGCCGTCTCGGAAATCGCCAGTTCTGCGCACCTCAAGCGTCTGTGCGCCCCACGCAATACGGCCTGGCTGATCGGAGCTGGCGACCGCCGCGACGCGGCAGTCGAAGATGTTCGTATGACCAAGGAGTCGGGCTGCCATGATGGATGCGGGCTCCGCGCAGACTTGCTCCGTGTCGCCGACTTGCAGAACCTGACCGCGGTGCAGGATCGTCAATCGGTCGGCAAGCGCCCGCGCTTCATCAAGATCGTGGGTCACGAGCAGGATCGGAATGTCGAGCGTCGCGCGAAGCTGGGCCAGCTCGCGTTTCAGACGCTCACGGGTCATCTGATCGACGGCGGAAAATGGCTCGTCCAGCAGCAGCAGCTTCGGCCGGCGGGCGAGGGCGCGCGCGACAGCCACCCGCTGGCGTTGACCGCCGGACAGCGCGTGCGGCTTCCGATCTCCGAAGCCTTCGAGATTGACGCGCTTCAGCCAGCCATCGGCTTCGTCGAGGCGCGCGGTCCGGCTCTGCGTATTCGCAGGATCGATCGCGATCGCAACTGTCTCCCGCGCCGTTAGATGCGGAAACAGCGCGAAGTCCTGGAACACCAGACCGACGCGGCGGTCCTGCGGGCGCATGAAGATGCGCTGTCCAGCGTCGAACCACAGCTCACCTGCGACCGAGATCCGCCCGTGCGAGGGCCTGATAAGACCGGCGAGCGCGCGCAGGACGGTGGTCTTTCCGCTCCCCGAGGGCCCGATGAGCGCCATGAGCTGCCCGGCGCCGCACTGCACCTCTGCCGAGACCGGAAACGGTACGCTGATGTCGATCGCAGCCGATAGCCCTCTGCTGCCGGGGTGCTCTTTCGCATTGGGCGGGGCTGTTCGGTCAGCGGCCAAGGTCAGGGGCGCGGACGCGGTGTCCGGCCGGTCGCAGCCGTCGTCTGCACGATCGCAAGAGCCGCCAGCGAGGCGACCAGCAGCACGGCCGAGATGAGGCCCGCCTCCGCCGTCTTGAAGGCCTGCAACCGATCGTAGATCGCAATCGACAACGTTTGCGTTTCGCCAGGGATGTTACCGCCGACCATAAGGATGACGCCGAACTCACCGAGCGTATGCGCCATGACGAGCGCCGCCGCCGTCACAATGCCGGGCCACGCGAGCGGCAGTTCGATCCGCCACAGCGTCTGCCAGCCGTTGAGACCGCTCACCCACGCCGCCTCGCGGACTGTGTCGGGGATCGCTTCAAAGCTCCGTTGGATCGGCTGCACGGCAAACGGCACGTTGGCGATCAGCGATGCGATCAGGATGCCTTCGAACGAAAACGCAAGGCTACCGCCGAAGACGGTGTTGATCGCCTGTCCGACCGGGTTCGCAGGCGCGAAGGCGACAAGCAGGTAATAGCCGAGCACGGTCGGCGGCAGGATCAACGGCAGCAGGACGAGCGTCTCGACAAAGCCCTTGCCCGCGAACTGCGCGGTCGCCAGCGCGCGCCCCGCCCAGACACCGAACGGGACGAGGATTAGCGCCGTCAGACCGGCGAGCCAGAGACTGGTGAGGGTGGCATCGACGGGCACGGGGGCGTTTCAGCTCTTGGAGGGCTTGGTGGGCTTGGCGGGCTTGGCGGGGCTCGGGACAGCATACCCGGCTTCGGCGAAGATGCGCGCGGCCGCAGGCGATACGATGAACGCGTAGACAGCGCGCGCGGCGTCCGATGCGCCGGCCAACAACGCGATCTCCTGTTCGATCGGCGGATGCAGCGCTTCTGCGATCGTGACGCTCGCCAGTCGGGCGCGCAGCTCCGGCGTCCGTGCCAGCGACAGTGACGTGATCGCAGCGGCCGCGTTTCCGGTCAGAGCAAACTGCGCCGCCTGCGCGACGTTCTCGGCGAACACAAGGCGCGGCTCGATCGCCGACCAGACGTTAGCGCTTTGAAGCGCGGCGCGTGCGGCAATCCCATAGGGCGCGTGCTCGGGGTTGCCGATGGCAACGCGGCCGTCTCCGGTCGCCGCGACTAGCGCTGCGAGATCAGCGGTTTCGCGGTCGGCCCCTAACCCCGCTGCGGAGACCCACGCGAGCCTGCCGCGCGCATAAACAGCCTGCGCCTCGATCCGGCGATGCTCGGCAACGAAGCTCACCCGCGCACGGTCAGCGCTCATGAAGACCTCGAACGGCGCGCCTTGAGCGATCTGCCGCGCGAGATTGCCCGACGCCCCAAAGCTGATCCGCACCGGCCCGACACCCGCCTCACCCATCGCGGCCAGAAGCGCCGGCATCACGGGCCGGAGATTAGCGGCGGCGGCTACGAGAACCGGCTTCCGGTTGGCGGACCACGCTGAGTTCGCTCCGATCCCGAGCCCTGCGACGGCCACAGCGCAGCCGCCAAGGATCACATGCCGCCGGGTCGGATGCTTTCGCCGCCGCTCCATTCCGTCCGACATCCCACCTGCTCTTTGCGCGCGCACCGCCTGCGTTTACGTTGGCCTCAAAAGCCGAACAATCCAATCCGACCGGAGGTCGCCCCATGAAAGCCCGCGCAGCCGTTCTCGTCGAGCAGGAGCGGCCTCGTCCGTATCGGGACAGCCGGCCCATCGAAGTGACAGACGTTGAGATGGACCCGCCGGGCGAAGGCGAAATCGTCGTCAAGATCGGCGCCGCCGGGCTCTGCCACTCCGACCTGTCCGTCATTAACGGCGATCGACCGCGGCAGCTTCCGTTGGTTACGGACACGAGTGCGCGGGTGAGATCGTCGAGTGCGGGCCTGGCGTGCGGGATCTGAAGGTCGGCGATCA
>JBCBXS010000129.1:0-7143 GCA_039816475.1 Pseudomonadota bacterium
AGACGGGAGACGTTGACGCGCAATTGGCGAAGGCGAACCGTGGCAGGGATATTGAGCGCGGCGATCGTCCGCTTGTCCGTACGCCCCGTCGGCGACAGACCGTTCGAGGCCTGGAAACGCTTCAGCGCCTTCTCAAGCTCATAGTCGAAATGCGTCGGGTAGTAGGACGGGCTTCGCAGGTGGCCTGACTTGAGGAGCCGTTCATGGAGGGCTGCGACCGCCCGACCGTTGCTGCCGGCAGCGAGCTTCACCTTAGGCACGGCAGGCCAGCCGCCGGACTTCACAATCTTGCGGTAGCGCGCGATCGCCGCCTTGGTCGCGGCGATGTTCGCCCGCGACAGCGTCGGGTAGCCGCGCGGAGGGTTGGCCTCCCAGCGGCGCACGAACTTCCGGAGATACGTTCGATCGGAGGATACCGTCGACGTGTCTGCCCGGAACGGATTCCAAGACTGATTGGGATTGTTTGCCTGCGCGACCGCCGCAAACGTCACCGCTGCCGTGAAAACGAAGATTGGCGCGGCTGCGCGCGCGCGCCGCGATCCCATACCTGACATCATCCCGTCTGCCTCTGAGAAGTGACCCTGCGCTTCCCGCACGCATGAACTTCGAGGGTGCCCGAAGTGAAACTAAGCGTTCGCGGCGCATCCGACCACGCAAACGTCGCCCACATCACGCGATTGTTCGCGAATGTCGAATAAGTGCCGCAGGCTTGTTGTGCCGGAAAATCAGACGTATGCGGACGCTTTGCACAAAACGGGCGTAGAATGCGGGCTTGCGTCCGATCGGCTACGAGCCGGGAATTGATTCGTTTCTGTCAAACGAAAAACGCCGACTCTTGCCGAGCCGGCGCTTCTTGACTGCCTTGATGTCCGAACCGTCCGCGACCCGACCTCCGAGAGGCTCCCCCGGGCCAGCAGCGACCCCATGACCGCACGTCTTCAGAGGCGGTAGCGGATCTGGTCCGACCAGAAGCGCTCAAGGCGAACAAGCGACTTGTTGAGCGCTTGGAAGTCCGTCTGCGTGACTTCGCCGACGGCTTCGATCGAACCGAGCTGGCGCTCGTAGAGCTTGCCGACAACTTCACTGGCCTCGAGGCCCTTGTCCGTCAGACTGACGCGGACAGAGCGACGGTCCGTTTCGGACTTCTTGTAGTGGATGTAGCCCATGTCCACGAGCTTCTTCAGGTTGTAGGACACGTTCGAGCCGAGGTAGTAGCCGCGGGTCTTGAGCTCACCGGCCGTCAGTTCGCCATCGCCGATGTTGTAGAGCAGAAGCGCCTGGACGCTGTTGAGGTCCGTGCCGCCCAGACGGTCGAATTCGTCCTTGATGACGTCGAGCAAAAGCCGGTGCAGCCGCTCGATTAGACGCAATGACTGCTGATACTCGGCGGCGAACGAGTTCTCCGCTTCGTCGGTGCGCTCTCGCACCCAATCCAACGCAACTGACATAATCTCACCTTCGATCGTTTGATGCGCGGCCGGTCTGTTTGCCGACCTTTCCCGATGCTGATGAGATCAACCTAGCCAAGTCGTATTAAATGCCTCGCTAATAGACATACTTAAAGTTTCGATAAGGGGGGACCCGATTTAGGAAGACGTAACTATTCTTCGACGTCTGACCTTTAGATGGGCCGTCGACACGCGATCGGGCCTGTTTGGTTTTGCTCAAATGCGTTGCAGCTCCTCGCGCGTTGGAAGATCGAGATCGCCGTCGCCAGGTGCTGCGAAGTAGCTGTCAAGGTTTGTCTCAGCGGCCTCATCAAGCGTTGCCGGCTGCCATTTGGGCGCGCGGTCCTTGTCGATCAGTTGCGCGCGGACGCCTTCGGCGAAGTCATGGCCTGCGAGAAAGCCTGCTGCGAGGCGGTAGTCCTGCTTCAGCGTATCGCGAAGGTCCTTACGCGCGACGTCTCTCAGATGCCGCAGCGTGACGACAAGCGAGAGCGGCGCTGCCTGATCGAGCGCGGCGGCGGCGTTGCTTGCAAACTCTGCAAGTTTACCGCCCTGCGCGGTCGCCGACGCAAGCCGCTCGCGGATGGCGCGGACATCATCTCCGGCGAACCATTCTGCAATCGCGTCGCGAAATTCCAAGAGTTCGAGCGGTCCTGCGTCTTCGGCGAAATCATCAAGAAGCGCGTCGACAGGATCGGCATCGGCCAGACGCTCAACAATCGGCTCAAGGGCCGTTGACGGCACCGCATGGGTCGCAAGGCCCAGCGCCATCGCATCGCCCCGGCCGATGCGCGCGCCAGTCAGCGCGAGATAAGTTCCGATCTCATCGGGTAGCCGCGCCAGATGATGGCAAACGCCAACGTCGGGAAACAGGCCGATCGCGCACTCCGGCATCGCAAACGAATAACGTGGACCGGCAACGCGATGAGTCCCGAAAAGCGTGAGGCCGACGCCCGAGCCCATGACCATGCCGTCGATCAATGAGACGGTGGGTTTGCTGAAGCACTCGAGCTGCCAATCGAGCGCGTATTCAAAGCCGAATGATTGCAGCGCAAGCGCCGGATCGTCCTTCGCGATGCCGACGAGTTCACGGACATCTCCGCCAGCGCAGAACGCCCGCTCGGTCGCGGACCTGATCACCATGCAATAGACGATCGGATCGCGGGCGAAGTCCGGCAGGGCGCCAGCGATGTGCGCGCGCATGTCATCGGACAGAGCATTGAGCGCGCGCGGCCGGTCCAGAGTGACGACGCCGGCTGCGTGCTGTTTCCCGATCCGGATCAGTTCGTCGGATTGTGCTGGTTCGTCCACAGACTTTGCTTCCGTTGGGCTGGCAGAAACGGCCGATAGCTGCCGCATTGAAGACACTTTCGGCGCCGGATGATCAAAACGCCATACCTTCGCCGCACGGCGTCCATGGATGCTTAGGGCTGCGCCGCGCGGTCTGATCGTTCGCTTCCAGATCCGGTCGTGCGCGTTTCGGGCTTTTTTAGCCGTGAGCGGGAGTGGCTGCATGACGCGTGGCGTGGGCGGAGTGATAAGCTGGACACGCGCGACGGGCGCCGGTCTCCGGATCGGTTTTGCATGTGCGGTCGTGATGGCGCTCGGGCTCGGTACGGTGTCAGTGCCGGCCGCGCAGGCTAATACGCTCGTGTATGACCTCGAAGGCCGCCCCGTCTGGGTCGACCGAAAGCGTAAGAAGCCGAAGGTCATCCGCCGCAGACCGACCAATGGCAAAGCCGCCGGTTCCGCACCAAAGGCCGAGCGGCAAAGCCGGACTGCCAACCAACCGCCAAAGCCGCAGCGGCGCCCCGTCCCAAAAGCACGCGATCTCTTCGCCGCAGCGACACCAGACGGCACGAAGCTCCCGCCAGTTGCGCCTCTGGAAGCCGGCCTCACCGAACGCACCGAGACCGCTTGGTCCAACCTCGACATCCACAAGGCTCGCGCGGCGTGTAACCGCGCGCTCGCGAGGATCTCACTCAAGGCCAAACCGCTGCCACCCATCAAGCGCGGCGTGTGCGGTGACCCGGCACCGATTGCGCTTGAGCGCTTGGACGGAAAGCACACCGTCACGTTCAAGCCGGCTGCGAAACTCAACTGCGCGATGGTGGTTGCGCTCGACAAGTGGCTGAAGACCGGACTGCAGCCGGCCGCCAAGCGCCATCTGAAAGCGCGCATCACCGAGGTCAGCGTGATGAGCGACTATTCCTGCCGCAACGCTTACGGCCGGAAGAACGGGAAGCTCAGCGAGCACGGCCTTGCCAATGCCCTCGACATCGGCGGCTTTGTGACCGGCGACGGCAAGCGGACGCTGCTGCTCAGCCACTGGGGCCCAACCGGTCGCGACATCGCACGCCATCTGGAAGCTGAGGCCAAAGCCAAGGCGCGCGCTGCGGCCGCGGCGAAAGCTGCGGAAGAGGCTGCCAAGGCGAAGGCAACGTCAAAGCAGCCGGCCAAACCGTCGAGGGCCTCTCCGGCAGCCAAGACACAGGTGCTCTCGCGCGGGACGCTTGGGCCTGGGTCCGGAGCATCACCGTCGGGGTCCGGCGGCACTGGGCTCGGTTTCAGCGCAAACAAGCTCGGCGGCCCGCCAACGTCAAAGTCGCTGAAGCAGGCGCCCTCGCTTTTCAAGACCGTCGACCGACGCCGGATGTACTTCCTGAAGCAGGCTCATCGCTCGGCGTGCAAGATCTTCGGCACCGTGCTCGGGCCTGAGGCGAACGACGCGCACCGGAACCACTTCCACGTCGATCTGGCACCGCGCAAACGCCGCAACTACTGCCGTTAACGGCGGCTGACGGTCCTCTTGTCAAAGACGGTTGGCCGGGCGAATCTGCGTGTCAGATGCCCGGGACACGGCGCCTCTTCGACGCCGGTCTCTACGAGTTACGGAATACCGAAATGAAAGACGACACCCGAGGCGGAGCAGCCGAGGTCACGGCCGCCGGCCAATACCCGGCCGTCCGCATGCGGCGGAACCGAAAGTCGACGTGGTCGCGCGCCCTCGTCTCCGAGACGTCGCTGGCCCCGTCCGATCTGATCTGGCCGCTGTTCGTCGTCGAGGGTCAGGGTGTCGAAAGCGACGTGCCGTCCATGCCCGGTGTCTCGCGGCTGTCGGTCGACCGCATTGCCGGCGCGGCGGAACGCGCGATGAGCCTCGGCATCCCGGTCATCGCGCTGTTCCCCTACACCGAACCGGCCAAGCGCGACGAAGCGGCAACCGAAGCGTTCAACGCAGACAACCTCGTCTGCCGCGCGGTCCGCGCCGTTCGCAGCGCAGGGCTCGATATCGGGGTTCTCTGCGACGCAGCGCTCGACCCCTACTCCAGCCACGGTCATGACGGCTTCCTTCGCGACGGCCGCATTCTGAATGACGAAACCGTGGAAGCTTTGATCCGACAGTCGCTGACGCAGGTTGAGGCCGGCTGCGATATCATCGCGCCATCGGACATGATGGACGGCCGCGTCGGCGCGATCCGCGGCGCTCTGGAAGACGCGGGGCATCACGACGTCCAGATCATGTCCTACGCCGCAAAGTATGCTTCAGCGTTCTACGGGCCGTTCCGCGATGCCATCGGCTCGACATCCGCGCTCAAGGGCGACAAGCGCACCTATCAGATGGACCCGGCCAACGGAGACGAGGCGCTCCGCGAAGTCGCGCTCGATCTTCAGGAAGGCGCCGACATGGTGATGGTGAAGCCTGGGCTCGCCTATCTCGACATCGTCCAGCGGGTCAGCGAACGCTTCGCCGTGCCGACGTTCGCCTATCAGGTGTCGGGTGAGTACGCGATGATGATGGCGGCCATCCAGAACGGCTGGCTCGAGCGCGACCGGGTCATCCTCGAAAGTCTCATGGCGTTCAAACGGGCTGGCGCATCAGGCGTACTGACGTATTTCGCGCCCGAAGCAGCCGAGTTGCTGAAGCGCATCTGACGGCGCGCCATTTGCAATCACGTCAACTGCGAAGTTTGCTTGATCCGCCCGCGCCGTTGCCTAACTTGAGGCGGGGCGTATCACCCGGGGCTGAGGGACGACGAGAACGGCCGGATGACGGAGCAGCAGAAGAGCTTCCCCGAATTCTATGTGACGTCCGCACAACCGTGTCCCTATCTGAAGGGCCGGCGCGAGCGGAAGCTGTTCACCCACCTCACGCGTGAAAAGCCTGACGTCGTCGTCGACACGCTGCTCCGCGGCGGGTTCCGTCGCAGCCAGAACATCGCCTACATGCCCTACTGCGACGGCTGCCAGGCCTGCGTGTCGGTCCGCGTTGTGGCAAGTGAGTTCAAGCCATCGCGGAACCTGAAACGCATTGCGAACCGTAACTCCGATCTGGTTGCGCGCAGACTGACGCCGCAGCCGACCGCTGAGCATTACGCGCTGTTCCGCCGGTATATCGATCGCCGTCACGGCGATGGCGGCATGGTCGACATGAACGTCATCGACTTCGCGATGATGATCGAGGATTCAATCGTCGACACCTTCCTGACCGAGTACCGGCTGCGGCCCCGCGGCGGCGATGTCGGCGACATTTCGGACTGGCCGCTGATGGCGGTCTCGCTCTGCGACCGTCTCTCGGACGGCGTGTCGATGGTCTACAGTTTCTACGATCCAGATGCCGTCGGCCGCAGTCTCGGGACACACATGATCCTCGAACACATCGAGCACACGAAGCGGTCGGGGCTCGGCTATCTCTATCTCGGCTACTGGATCGATGGCTCGCGGAAGATGGCCTACAAGACTCGATTCATGCCGCAGGAACACCTGGGGCCGGACGGCTGGGAACCGTTCTGAGCGGACCGGGGTTCGCTTGAAGCGCAGCGCGGCCCGCCGGTCTCTCGCGCACCTGACAAGTCCCCGCCGCGACACGTCGAACATAAGAGCCGAGGACAGCCTCTGTGACGCCCGATCTGCCGCAGGTCGAAACCACGATCGTCAGACTGGCGAACGACTTCCGCCGCTCAGAGGACCGGCGCGCGCTCCGGCGCAACCGCGTGCTCGATGCGATCGCCCGGTCCTACGCCCGCTACCTCGCACGCACGGGTAAGTTCTCGCACACCGCCGACGGGCGCCAACCGGCTGAGCGCGCCGACCGCGGCGGCTACGCGTATTGCCAGTTCGCCGAAAACCTCGCGCTGAACGGCGACAGCCGCGGCTTCCGAACGCGGCAGCTCGCCCGCGATGCCATGACGGGTTGGAAGAATTCGCCAGGCCACCGTGCAAACCTGCTGCGGCCATTCGTGACGGAGACGGGCGTCGGCGTCGCGAAGGCGCCTGACAAGCAGACCTACATTTCGGTCCAGCTTTTCGGTCGGCCAAGCGAGCTGCGCTTCTCGTTCCGCGTGAAAAACCTTTCGAACGCGACGGTCGACTATGCCTACCGCGATGACGCGCACGAGATTTCGCCGCGGGTGATCGCAACCCACGAGGTCTGCAGGCCGGGCGCGGTGGCCTTCACGTTCGGGGCCGGTTCGTCGCAGGCGAACAGCCGGAAGGTCTCGTTCAGTGTCACGGACGGTGATGTCTTCACGATCCGTCGCGGCAACGGCGGGCGGCTGGTCGTGAACCAGTCCGCAGCCGTCGACTGAACCGCTGCGGCTTCAGCGTCTAAAGCCGCTCGCCCGCTTCGATCGCAACATCCGTGCTGTTCTCCGGCGGCCACAACGGGCACGTCCACTGTGGGTCGTGGCAGCAA
>JBCBXS010000012.1:0-17628 GCA_039816475.1 Pseudomonadota bacterium
TGAACGCCTGCGCGGCGCCAAGTACGACGTTGCCGTAGACATCATACTGGAAGTGCTCGTGTGCCTGATTGCCGAAGCGGACCGGTCCCATGCCGCGGTATCCGCTCAGGACCTCCGCATGGCGCTCTGTGAGTTGCCGTTCGCGGCCGATCCCGAACACCGGCTGGATGTGATCGCCGGCAGCGTCAATGACGACATCCATGATCCAGGAGAAGTAGTTCTCCATCGTCCGGACCGCTGCGAGGTTGTTGAGCGCGCGGACGACGAAGAATGCGTCGCGGACCCAGCAGTAGCGATAGTCCCAGTTGCGCTCGCTGTTCGGGGCCTCCGGAATAGAGGTCGTCGCAGCGGCGATGATCGCGCCGGTCTCCTCATACGAGCAGAGCTTCAGCGTGACCGCTGCTCGCATCACGTCCTGTTGCCATTCGAACGGAAGCGCGAGGCGACCGGTCCACGACAGCCAGTACTGCGACGTGCGCTCCTCGAACTCACGCGCGATCTGCGCTGACGAGGCTGACAGTGGCTCATCAGGCCCAAGGATCATGTTGATCGGCCCGGTCAGATTGAACCACTGCTCGCCGAGCAGGTAATCGACCGGCGCATCGGTCGTCAGCCGAAGTACCATCTCGCTTCCGGCATAGCGGATGTGATTGGAGCCACGCGTCCGTTTCGGCTCGGCCTGACCGGCATCGAAATGTGGGCGGATGCGAACGCGAATGCGCGGGTTGCCTGAAAGGACGCGCACACGCCGAACAAGCGTCCGTGGTCGAAAGGCGCGGCCGCGATCGATAAACCGCGGCGCGAAATCCGAAATCTCTATTGCGCCCGACGGCGCGCGCAACACGGTTTTCAGAATTGCCGTTCGAGGCTCGTAAGCCTGCTCACTCGCAGTCTTACCGTCGAGATCAATCGCCCAGACACCGGAGCCGTTCTCGGCCGTCGCCGCATCACCGTTGACGAGCGCGCTGAAGACCGGGTCGCCGTCAAAGCGCGGCAGGCAGCACCAGACGATGCGCGCCGAAGTGTCGATCAGCGCCGCATAGCTGCAGTTGCCGATCATTCCGAGCTGAAGATCTGCCGTCACGTCTCATCGCCTCGATTGTTCTTGAGCAGGCTCAGTCGCCGCGAAGCGTTGCGAGCCAACTATGGACGGCCGAAACGCCGTCGAGCCGCGCCGTGGCCGCGGTCTCACCGTCGCCGACTTTAATCGACACGCCACCGAGACGGTTCACAACCTGGAAGCCTGCCTCATCGGTCGCATCGTCGCCGATAAACACGGGCACGCGCCCGGCAAAGGGCGCAGCGCTCATGAGCGTCTCGATCGCCGTGCCTTTATCGTGGCTCTCGTTGACGGCCTCGACAACGCACTTGCCGTGTTGAACGCGGAAGCCTGCGACATCATTGATCGCATCGCGAACCGCTGCGACGCACGCCGGCTCCTGCTCAGGCGCAAGTCGGTAGTGGACCGCGATCGCCGTCGGCTTGTGTTCGATCATGACGCCGTCGAGCGGGAGCGCAAATGCCTGAAGTTTGAGCGCGACGCCGTGCAAAGCGTCACGGTCGATCCCCTCGGTCGAGACCGTCCCATCCGGCCCTCGGATCGTGTGCCCGTGAACGCCCGCGACCACCTTCACGCGGCGATGAAGAAACTTGTCGATCGCATTGAGACTCCGGCCCGTGACGATTGCGAGCGCGCCCGCGACGTCGTTTTGCAGGCCGGACAGCCGTTCGAGCAGCTCAGGCCCGACTTCGACTGCGGAGGGATCGTCCACGAACTCGGCGAGTGTCCCGTCGAAGTCGAGGAACAGCGCCGTCTGGTCGAGCGACAGGTGCGTTGGAGGTGACGCCATGGCAGACGGCCAGTCGAAATAAGTTGCAGACCGGGAGACCGCTAACAAACGAGCCCCGTCCCGCATAGGCCGAAGCGGTCACGGCTTTCGGGTCACCGGCATGCGAACCGTGCCCCCTTGAGAGGACAAAGCCGTCGAAATAGGGAGCAACAGGGCCAAGCGTGGCGCTAAAGTCGATCGGTTGCGGCGCGCTTGCGAACCAGCCATCCACAACATCGAGCTTCTCGGTCGCCTCCGACTGCAAGGTCAACCGCATTTCGTAGGTGCCGGCGCCGGCAACCATTCGCGGTTGGCGCTCGCCGCGCGGGTAAAACAGCAGCGTCTGCGAGACGCCCGAACGGCCTGGAACCGTCATTGGCGCAAACGCCTGCTTCGGTCGCGCGATGCCTTCGGTCGGCTTTTCCTTCGTCGAGAAGTATTCGTCGCCGGCGGAGAACGTCGCGTAGAACAACCGCTCGGGACCGCCTTGCGCGTTGCGGACGCTCAACTGCAGGCGCGTGACGATGCTATCGCGTGCACCACTGTTGGCGATCGTCACAGGCGCGATGATGACCTCGTGGTTTCCGTCAGGATCGCGCGTGTATGAGACGGTGTCGGGGACAACCGCGTGAAGCTGGGCCTGCTTCAGGACGGTCGCGTAAAGACTGAGGCTGGACATCAGCAGGGCTGCAATCGAGATCAACCCGGTGATGATCGCGCCAACGCCAACACCCCGACCGCTTCGCAACAGGCTCTCGCGGACGAGGTCGTTGGTCTCGCGCAGCGCATCGCGAACGCCGTCCTGTCGGTGAATGTCCCGCATAAAACGCTCCCCCAATGCACACGCGGTGCTGAGCCCAACCCCAGACGTTCGCTTGGCGTCACAAGGAGGCGAAAGGGAGACAAGTGCTCTGATCGATGCCTGCAGTAGGCCGGGTGTCGTCCGCCCCGCTCTTCGGCTTAGTCGAGCGTTTCGAGAAACGCCCTGGCGCTGTCGCGGTAATCGCCGCGCTTCTCATCGCTCATGCGATCCCATGATGCGTACACGGTCCCAAGCCGCGGATTGCCGCCGAGCTTGTCCCGATTGCGGTCAAGGAAATCCCAGTAGAGCGCGTTGAACGGACAGGCGCCCTCGCCCGTCTTCTTTTTCACGTCGTAGGGGCAGGCTTTGCAGTAGTTCGACATCTTCGCGATGTAGTTGCCGCTGGACGCATACGGCTTCGAGCCGAGCAGACCGCCGTCTGCAAACTGGCTCATGCCGAGCACGTTGGGCATCTCGACCCACTCGTAAGCGTCTGCATAGACAATCAGATACCACTCATGGATTTCGCGCGGGGCCGCGCCGATCAACATCGCAAAATTCCCCGTCACCATCAGCCGCTGAATGTGATGGGCGTAGGCTTCGCGCTTGGTCTGACCGATCGCTTCAGCAAGGCACAACATGTCGGTCTGCCCGGTCCAGTAAAAGTCCGGCAGCTTGCGGTGGGTGTCGAAGAAGTTGACGTCAGCGTAGTCCGGCATCTTCAGCCAGTAGATGCCGCGAATGTATTCGCGCCAGCCAATGATCTGGCGGATGAAACCCTCGGTTGCGTTAAGCGGCGCTTTGCCTTGCGCGTAGGCCTCGGCCACGCGTTCGCAGACGGCAAGCGGGTCCAGCAGGCCGGCGTTGATGTAAAGCGATAGCACCGAGTGATAGAGAAACGCCTCGCCCGTCAGCATCGCATCCTGGAAATCGCCGAACCGCGGCAACGCGTCGGACACAAACGCCTCTAACGCGTCTTCTGCCTGCTCTGACGTGACCGCGAACCAGAAGGGTTCCATCTCGCCGAAATGGTTGTCGAAGCGCTTCGCGACCAGCTTCAGAACGTCCTTTGTGATCGCGTCCGGTTCGTAGCGTGGGATCTTCGGCATGAAGAGATCGTCGCCCGCAGGCTTCCGGTTCTCCGCATCGTAGTTCCACTTGCCGCCTTCGGGCTCGCCGGCGTCCGTCATCAGAAGCCCGGTCTTCTTGCGCATGTCGCGGTAGAAGTACTCCATCCGCAATTGCTTGCGCCCGCTCGCCCAGCTTCCGAACTCTGCGTGCGTTGCGATGAACCGGTCGTCCGCTCTGATGTCGACGGTGCAGCCAAGCGTCTCGGGCCAGGCCTCTACGTCTTTGAGTACGCGATACTCGGACGGCTCTGTGATCCGGACGTCGCTGAGCTTGTGACGCTTGAGTGCGCGCTTCAGCTCGCCGGTGAACGAACCGGAGTTCCCCCGCGCATCGAGCTTCACGTAATCGACTATCCAGCCCGCCTTCTCCAGGTCCTTTGCGAAGTGGCGCATGGCTGAAAACAGAAACGCGATCTTCTTCTGGTGATGGCGCACCGAGGTCGCCTCATCTGAGACCTCCGCCATCAGGACGATCGTGTCGGCCTTCGTCATGCCGCGCAGAGACGAGATCCCGCGCGAGAGCTGATCACCGAGGATAAAGACGAGGGTTTTGTCAGCCATGCCGTAACGTCTATGGGTTGGAAGGTTTCAGCTCTTCGAGCACCACTCCGTTGAACGGTACGTTTCGCGGGGAGGTTCACGTGGGCGACGCGATCGTAAGGGGAGAACGGCGATGACGGGAGAAAACGCGCGGCGGATTGCGGTCGTCGGTGCCGGGATCACGGGCCTGACGGTTGCGCGGCGGCTCAACGATCTGGGCTTTTCGGTCACTGTGTTTGACAAAGGCCGCAGCCTCGGCGGGCGGCTTTCGACGCGCGTCAGTGGAGACTTCGCATTCGACCACGGTGCGCCGACGCTTTATGCCGACCGCGCGCCGTTCCAACACATGCTTGCCCATCTGGAAGAAAGCGGCTCTGCGACTGCATGGCCGCCGGACGTCGCGCACTCGGTCACCGGCATCCCTCGGATGAACGCGCTTTTGGCGCCGCTTGCCAACGGCCTCGATGTCCGGAACGGCGCTGATGTGACCTCGCTGATCGAAGGCGATGGCGGCTGGACGGTATCGCTCAAAGCAGAAGCACCGGAGACAGGGTTCTCTGCCGTGGCGGTGACGATCCCTGCACCGCAGGCTTTGGCATTGGCCGGACCTTTCCTGTCGCAGCAGACGCGAGACGGCATCGCAAACGTTGCTTACCGGCCTTGCATGACCATGCTTGCCGCGTTCGAGAGCCGTCTGCCGATCGCGACGGGTGCCCCGCCGCCATCGGGGTTCGACCTCGATGCCCAAATCCGAAACAACGCAAAGCCCGGCCGTCTCGACGGTGCGGACCAGTGGGTCGTGCACGCAGACGAGGCCTGGAGCCGCGCCAACACCGAGACCGAGAAAGACGATATCGCAGCCGCCCTCCTCGAACGCTTTTGTACGGCGAACCAGCTTGGGAACGTCACGCCGACCTATCTGCGCGGGCATCGGTGGCGGTATGCATTCGTCTCGCAACCGCTTGGGCCATCGCATATGTGGGCGGCTGATCGGGCGCTCGGTCTTGCAGGCGACTGGTGCCGGGGACCGGATGCTGAGCACGGGTTCGAGAGCGCCATCGCGCTTTCCGAGGCCATACGCGAAACACTGGGCTGAGCCGCTGATAGTCGAGGCCCACACGGCACGGGCGCCGACCTACCATTACGCCGTAAGATGTGCTTCACACCACTCGGTCAGCGGCTTGGCATCGCGATAGATCTTCGCAATCGCCTTGTGAAGCGCGGGATCTTCGACCACGTCCGCAGCCGACATTCGCTTCACCGCCATAAAGCCCTTCCAGCGCAGCAACTCGATCCTCGGGTGATCCTTGGGATACCCACGCGGGGCCGAGGCGAGCGGCTTATCCAACCCGCCTGAGACCTCGAAGTCCTTGGAGAGCAGACGGTTCATGATCTGCACGGCTTTTTTGCCGCTCGTCTCGTCTGCGATCGCCTCGCGGTAGCGCTTCAGCTGCGCACCATCGCTCTGCCATGCGCCAGTCGCGACGAGCAGACCGTTTGCATCGATATAAAAGTATCTGCGGCCATCTTCGCGGGTCACCGCCCCCTGTTGCAGCTTGTACGGTGACTTATCCTTGGAGAACCGAACATCGCGGTTCATCCGGAACAGCTTGAACGCGCCGTAAGTGGAACTCAGCCGCTCTATGATCTCCGCCATCGGGGCTTTGACGCTTTCCTCGAAGCGCTCGCGGTTCTCCTGGAAGAACTCCTTCGTGTTCTCGTCGCCAAGATCTGCGAAGAACTGGAAAGCGTCGGCTGGGAAGGTCACTGTCATTTTGTCACCGTGAGCTCCAGCGCCGAGATGCGGCGCGCTTGTGCTTGACACTCCTGAGCGCCCGCAACATCTGATGCACGACGACAGACGGCGGACGTGATCTCACGCGATGATCGAATTTGGCAAATACCGGGCGCTCTCGTTCGACTGTTACGGGACGCTGATCGACTGGGAAGCGGGCATCCGCAACTGGGTCGAGGGCTGGATCGCGCGCTCCGGCGCACCGACGAATGCCGACGCGTTTCTCGTGCAATTCAACCGCTACGAAAGCGCGGTCCAGGCCGAGGAACCGTCGCTGATCTATCCGCTGGTACTCGCGAAAGTCGCCAAGCGGTTCGCCGCGGACAATGGCATCGACATCAGCGAGGATGATGCGAATTCGTTCGGACGATCGGTTGGTGACTGGCCGGCCTTCGAAGACAGCACCGACGCGCTCCGCGCACTCAAAGAACGGTTTGATCTTGTCATTCTGTCGAATGTCGATCGGCTGTCCTTCGCGCGCAGCAACGAACGGCTTGGTGTGCGCTTTTCAGCAATCGTCACGGCTGAGGATGTCGGCAGCTACAAACCCGACCCGCGCAACTTCGATACGCTGCTTGCGACCATCGACGGCATGGGTGTCCCCAAACACCAGTTGCTCCATGTGGCCGAAAGCCTGTTCCACGACATCGTCCCTGCGGTCCGCGACGGCATCGACGTCGTTTGGATTGATCGCGCGGCTGAGAAAACAGGACCGCGCGCCTCGGGCGGCGCTGGCACGTCTGACGCCAAACCGCTTGCAACGTTCACGTCGATGGCCGCGTTCACTGCAGCCGCGCTTGAAGCTTAAAGCGGTCTCGGGAGCTGCCGCACGAGATCGCGGCGCCCCATCGGCGACAGCATAGATCCCGGTTGCAGCTTAGCTGACAGGCTCCGGCGCTTCCGCACTTGTGCCTGACGATGGCGGCGCGTCTTCAATTGCGATCACCGGTTTCATGTTGCGCAGTTCTTCCTCTTCGAGGTGACAGGCAATGACGTGCCGGTCAGACATCTCGCGCGCCGGAGGCGGTGTCGTCTCGCAAACGCCCGGGATCGCGTACTGACAGCGCGTGCAGAACGGACAGCCCTTCGGCGGATTGAGCGGCGACGGGATTTCGCCCTTCAGGACGATCTTGCGCTTCTTCACGCTGGTATCGGCGATCGGCACGGCGGCGAGCAACGCCTCCGTGTAGGGGTGATATGGCGGCGCGAAGATCTCTTCGGTGTTCCCCTTCTCCATGATCTGGCCGAGGTACATCACGATGATGCGGTCGGCGAGATAACGCACGACGGAGAGGTCATGGCTGATGAAAAGGAGCGTCGTCCGATTGTCGCGCTGGATATCCATCAGCAGGTCGGTAACAGCAGCCTGCACCGACACATCGAGCGCTGAGACCGGCTCGTCGGCGATCACAACCTTCGGGTCGCCGGCAAAGGCGCGGGCAATGCCGATCCGCTGCTTCTGGCCGCCTGAAAGCTGACGCGGCTTTCGGTTCGCAAAGTCACGCGGCAGCTTCACCGTGTCGAGGAGTTCAAGCACGCGCTGGCGGATCTTCTTCGGGTCACTCTCGACGCCGAACTTGCGGATGACGCGGCCGATTTGCGAGCCGATCGTATGGCTTGGGTTCAGCGTGTCGAACGGGTTCTGAAAGACCATCTGCAGTTCGGAGACGGTCTTTGAATCGCGCTCGCGGACGCCGAGCTTGCCCAGTTCCTTGTTGCCGAGGTGGACGGTGCCTGAGGTCGATTCCTCAAGACCCATCAGCACCTTCGCGAACGTCGATTTTCCGCAACCGGACTCGCCGACAATCGCGACGGTTTCAGCTTCGCGCGCCCGGAAACTGAGGTCCTCGTTCGCCTTGACGGTGGTCGCGTCCTTCGCAAGCAGCAGTCCGGGCGACTGGACCTCGTAATGCTTGGACAGGTCTTCGACGCGTAGGACGACATCGCCGACTTCGACGGCATCGCGGCCGACGGCGTCCACCTGATGGCCGTCCCAATCAATCTCTTCAGCGCGGACACAGCGCACCGCGTGGGCCCCTGAGTTCGCGATGGGCGTCATCGGGATGTCGCCCTGGTCGCAGCGGCCGGCTGCGAAGTAATCGCAGCGTGGACCGAAATTGCAGCCCTGCGGCCGCGCGTGGGGCAGCGGCAGCTGACCGCGGATTGCGACCAGTGGGCGGGCGTTCTTGTCGGCGCCGGGCACAGGGATCGAGCCGAACAGGCCGCGCGTGTACGGGTGGTGCATCTCGTCGAAGACGTTGTGGATGTCGCCGACTTCGACGGCCTCGCCCGAGTACATGACCGTCAGCCGGTCGCACGTCTCGAGGATAAGCCCGAGGTTGTGTGAGATGTAGATCATCGACGTCCCGAACTCAGACGAGATGTCCTTGATGAGTTCAACGATGCCGGCCTCCACCGTCACGTCGAGCGCGGTCGTCGGCTCGTCGAGCAGCAGGAGCGCCGGGTTCGAGAGCAGCGCCATCGCGATGACGACGCGCTGCTGCTGCCCGCCTGAAATCTGGTGCGGATAGGCGCCCATGATGCGGCCTGGATCGGGCAACCGGACTTTCGCGAGAAGTGCTTCGGCCCGGTCGTAGGCTTCAGACTTCGAGACGTCGTCGTGGTAGAGCGGCACCTCAGCAAGCTGATCGCCGAGCTTCATCGACGGGTTCAACGACGCCATCGGCTCCTGGTAGACCATCGCGATTTTCGAGCCACGGAGCCGGCGCAGTTCCTCTTCCGACATGGTTCGCATGTCGCGACCCTGGAACAGGATTTCGCCGCCGGTGATGCCGCCGTTCTTGCCCATGTAGTTCATGATCGCGAGCGCGACCGTGGACTTGCCGCAGCCGCTCTCGCCAACGATGCCGTGGCTCTCTCCGGGCATGAGTTTCAAATTGAAGTCGACAACCGCCGGGATCTCCCCCGCCCGCACGAAATACGAGATCGAGAGATTGCGACATTCAAGGACGGGGGTCTGATCAGTCATGGGTTTCCCTTTGGGAAATGGGAGATAGGGAGTGGGGAGATTGGGAGCGGGCGGAGTAGGCGTGCCGCCTATTCCCAACTCCCTACTCCCCATTCCCATCAGTCGCGGAGCGCCACTTCACGCAGGCCGTCGGCGAGCAGGTTGAAGCCGAGCACGAGCAGCGACACGGCAACGGCCGGGATGATGGCCATATGCGGGAAGCCGCCGGTGATGAAGGCGCGGGTTTCGGTGATCATGCCGCCCCAATCGGGGTCCGGCGGCGGCAGGCCGAGGCCAAGGAAGCCGAGGGCGCCGATGGTGATCGTCGTGTAGCCCATGCGCAGGCAGAAATCGACGATGAGTGGCCCGCGCGCATTCGGCAGGATCTCAACCAGCATGATGTACCAGGCGCTCTCGCCACGCGTCTGCGCGGCGGTCACGTACTCGCGCGTTGCGATGTCGAGCGTGAGCGATCGGACGATACGCATGATGCCGGGCGAACTCGCGAAGACGACAGCGAGGATGATGTTGGCGCCCGAGGCCCCGAACTTCGCGATGATGACGACGTAGAGCACCATCACCGGGAACGAAAGGATGACGTTTGCGATGAATGAGATCACTTCGTCGGTCCAGCCGCGGTAGTAGCCGGCCATAAGCCCAAGCATAATGCCGACGACGTAGGCGGCTAAGGTAGCAGCCGTCGCATAGAACAGCACACGCTGTGCACCGAAGATGATGCGCGAGAGAATATCGCGACCAAGCTGGTCGGTGCCGAACCAGAACACGCCGCCGTCGGGGGCAGGCGTGCCGGGATAGGCGAACGGGATCTGCGGCAGGTTCGGGTCGTACGGCGCGAGGAACGGCGCGAACACCGCCATCACGACGAACGACAGAACAAGGAACGCACCGATCATCCCGACCGGGCTTTCGCGCAGCAGGAACAGCCCTTTGAAGAACTGGACGATCGGGTTGGGCGGTGAGGCGACGCTCGGGCCGCCCTGAGTGATTTCAGCCATCGGGGACGGTCCTAGTTAAAGCGGATGCGGGGGTTGAGGTATGTGTAGGCGATGTCGCCGATCGTCTGCGTCGCGACGGCAACGAAGACGGCAACGATCCCACAGGCTTCAATGAGGTAGATGTCGCGCCTGAGCGCTGCCTCCAGTAGCAACGCGCCGAAGCCTTTGTAGCCGAATGCATACTCGGTCACGACGACGCCTGAGAGCAGCCAATTGAACTGCAGCATGATCACCGTGAACGGCGCGATCAGTGCGTTGCGCAACGCATGCTTCATGATCACGCGGCGGTAGGGGATGCCCTTCAGAACAGCGGTGCGGATGTAGTGCGAGGTCATCACCTCCGCCATCGACGCCCGCGTCATCCTCGCGATGTAGCCGAAGCCGTAGAGCGTGAGCACCATCACCGGCAGGATGAGCTCGACGGGGTTGAAGCCGCCCGTCATCGCCGACGTGCCGGGCAACCAGCCGAGCCAGAACACGAAGATGCCAGCTAGGATCACGGCCGAGGCGTACTCGGGGATCGACGTTGTGAAGATCGAAATGAAGGAGATCGCGCGGTCCTGCATCGAACCTTCCTTCATGCCGGCGAGGACGCCCATCACGAGCGCGATGATGACCATCATGACGAAGGTGATGCCAGCGAGGATGCCGGTGTTGGCCAGACGCTCCCAGAAGATCTCGTTGACCGGGACCTTGTAGATCACCGAGGTGCCGAGATCGCCCTGCAGGATGCGGCCAACCCATTCGAAGTACCGGACGACCATCGGCTTGTCGTAGCCGTTCTGGACGACCCAGGCCTCAAGCTGCTCCGGCTGTGCGTAGGGCCCGAGCACACTGCGTGCAATCAGCGTGGGGTCTCCCTCATTCATCACGAAGAGGAGTGCGCTGACCACGAACATGATCAGCAGCATCACGCCAATGCGGCGCAGAATAAGTTTCAGCATGCGTTGGTCCCGGTCGGCCAGCGAACTGGATGTGCTGCGACCGGCAGAAAGCTCAACGGTCGCAGCATGGCCGGCGCGTGTGGCGCACCGGCGATCAAATGAAATGGGGAGGCGTTTGGTGCCGCCTCCCCGTCGTGCAGTCCCGCTGTCTTAGCTCTCCAGCCAGACATCCTGGAACTGGTGGTAGAGCGTCGGGTGAACATCGAGGCCTTTGACCTTCTTGTTCTTGGCCTTCGACACCTTCCGCCAGAACGGCTGCGGAATAATCGCGTCTTCGCGCAGGATCTTGCGGCACTTGGCCAGCAGCTCTTTGCGCTTGTTGACGTCGACCTCGGCTTCCGCCTCGTTGAGCGCCTTGTCGAACTCAGGGTTCGAGTACGCGCACTCGTTCCACGGAACACCCGACCGGTAGGCGAGCGACAGCACCATGGTGCCCAGCGGACGGTGCGTCCACGTGGTGTAGCCCCAGGGCGCCTTGTCCCAGACTTCCCAGTACTGGTTGGACGGCATCTTGTTGATCTTCATGTCGATGCCGGCCGGCGCCATCTGCGCCTTGGCGATCGACAGGGTCGATGTCATCCACGGCCCATCGGTATCGCCGTTGGCAATCTCGACGGTGAGCCCGTTCTCGTAGCCAGCTTCCTTAAGAAGCTTCTTGGCCAGTTCGATGTCACGCTTCGGCGCACCGATGTCCGAGTAATCCGGGTGGATCGGGCAGACGTGGTCGTTCTCGGCCGGAACACCGAGGCCGTTGAAGCCCTTCTCAGCCAGTTCCTTGTGGTCGAGACAGGCCATGATCGCCTGGCGGACCTTCTTGTTGTCGAACGGCTTCTCGGTGATGCGGAACCGCATGACACCGGTCTGTGCCGTCGTCGACGTGACGATATCGAGCGTCGGAATGCGCTTGACGGTCTCAACAGCTTCCACCGGCAGACGGTAGAGCGTGTCGACCTGGTTCGAGATCAGCGCTGCGACCCATGCGTTCGTATCGGCGCCGTGGTCGAAGTACTGGATCTCGTCGAGGTGGAAATCGCCGGCCCACCAGTCGCGCTTCTTCTTCAGGATCGCGCGCTCACCGATCTTGAAGTCGGCGAGTTCAAAGGCACCGGTGCCGATCGGGTTTTTGGACAGGTCGGCCGGATAGTCCTTGCCGAAGCCTTTGTGCACGATCGCGGTCGGGTAATTGTAGAAGTTCTCAGGCATGGCGAGGGCCGCCTGCTTGAGATTGAACTTGATCGTGTGATCGTCGACGACTTCGACGGCGCCCGCGATTCCGCGCTTGGCCATCTTGGCCTTGCCGTCCTTGTCCTTCTCGCCCGTGTCGTACTGCTCGACCATCGCGTCGAACAGGCCGAGGTTGGATGAACCGGTTGCCGGATCGAGCCAGCGGAGCACGGTGTGCTCGACGTCCTTGGCGGTGAAGTCGTCGCCGTTCGACCACTTCACATCCTTCTTCAGGTGGAACACCCAGGACTTGAGGTCGTCAGCGGCTTCCCAGCGCTCGGCGAGGTAGGGAACAGTCGTGTTGTCGGCTTTGGTGCGCGTCAGGTGCTCAACGATGAAGCGCGCAACGTTCGACTTCTCGACCCAGTCGAACTTGGCCGGGTCCGTCATCTCCTGGATGACCATCGAACAGCGAAGCGTGCCACCCTTTTTCGGCGTCTGCGCCAGCGCAGCGCCGCCGAACGGTTCCTTACCGAGCAGCATGTCCGCCGTCGCGTAGGCCGTCGATGCGGTCAGGCCCAGCAGACAGGCGTGGCGGAGAAAGTCGCGCCGGTCGATCCGACCCGTCACCAGCTGGTCCGTCAGCTCCGGCAGATACGAATGCGTCTCAGCATGCCACTTCCTTTCGGTGGGCAGCAGGTACTTGCGCTTGTCGCGCCCAAGTACATTTTTCTTCGACATATGATTTCCTCGTCAGACTCAATCTGATGACCCGGACGGCGCATGCGGCGCGAACGCCTCGGCCCAAGTGCCAGAGTAGAACGGCACTGAACCGACCATCAGCCGTCCCCCGTTCAGGTCATGCGCGGAGTAAAACAAATCACGTCGGTGCTGGCCACCGGGCTTGCGACGAATGGACGAAGATCAGCGCCCAAGTCGGGAACTTTAGCTGCGAGAGTCGCAACGCAGAAAAGCTTGGTCGCTGGCAGGCAATTCTTGGCTACACTTGCACGTCGCAAAGCCGCCGCAATCTGATCTTGGGAAGTCGCGCGATGGTGCGACCGAATTTTTCGGTCAGCGGACAGACAGCGTGGATGGGATCGCGAAGAACCAGTCATTCGACACGTGTTGCAACGCACACGACGTCCACGACGCACCGTGGCCCAACCTCGCTTGTCGCTCTGAAACGGGTCAGGTAACCGGGCGGAATGACGGACCATCCTGACCTGCCGGGCTCCGGCCCCATCGAACACGTCAATCTGCGCGAAGCGTTGGAAGAGCGTTATCTCGCCTATGCGCTCTCAACGATCATGCACCGCGCGCTTCCGGATGTCCGCGATGGCTTAAAGCCGGTGCACCGCCGTATCCTGTTTGCGATGCGCGAACTGCGGCTCGACCCGGCGCAGGGGTATAAGAAGTGCGCGAAGATCGTCGGTGAGGTGATGGGTAACTATCACCCGCATGGCGACCAGGCGATTTACGACGCTCTCGTCCGTCTCGCGCAGGACTTCGCCGTTCGCTATCCGCTCGTCGACGGGCAGGGAAACTTCGGCAACATCGACGGCGATAACGCCGCCGCCATGCGCTACACCGAGAGCCGCATGACGGACGTTGCGACGGCGCTGCTCGATGGCATCGACCAGGACACCGTCGACTTCCGCGAGACCTACGACGGCAGCAACACCGAGCCGGTCGTTCTTCCGGCAGCGTTCCCCAACCTGCTTGCGAACGGCGCACATGGCATAGCCGTCGGCATGGCGACGAATATTCCGCCGCATAACGTCGAGGAGCTGTCGAACGCGCTCCTGCACCTGATCAAGCATCCGAACGCGACGATCGAGAAGCTCGTTGAGTTTGTGCAAGGCCCGGACTTCCCGACAGGCGGTGTTCTAGTTGAACCCCGCGAGGCGATGATCGAGGCCTACCGCACCGGTCGCGGTGGCTTCCGCCTCCGGGCGCGCTGGTCAAAGGAAGACACCGGTCGGGGCGGCTACCGGATCGTCGTGACCGAGGTGCCCTACCAGGTCCAGAAATCGAAACTCGTCGAGAAGATCGCGGACCTCATCGTCGAACGGAAGTTGCCGCTCGTTGGCGACGTCAACGACGAGAGCGCTGAAGACGTCCGCCTCGTCATCGAGCCGAAGAGCCGGTCCGTTGATCCCGTGCTCATGATGGAGAGCCTGTTCCGGCTGACGGATCTCGAGACCCGGTTCGGTCTCAACATGAACGTGCTGTCTGGGGGCCAGATCCCGAACGTGCTCGATCTTCGCAGCGCGCTTTGGCAGTGGCTCGAGCATCGCGTTGAAGTGCTCGTCCGCCGCTCGAAGCATCGCCTCGCCAAGATCGAGCATCGCCTCGAGGTGCTGGACGGGTATCTGATCGCGTTCCTCAACATCGATGAGGTGATCCGCATTATCCGGTTTGAGGACGAACCGAAGGCGACGCTGATGTCGTCGTTCGAGTTGAGCGACGTCCAGGCCGAAGCAATCCTGAACCTCCGGCTGCGATCGCTCTCCAAACTCGAAGAAGTTGAGATCCGCGCCGAGCATAAGCGCCTCAGTGCCGAGCGGCGCGACATCAAGAAATTGCTGAAGTCCGAAGATCTTCAGTGGGACCGGATTGCCGAAGAGGTGCGCGCCACCCGCAAGGCCTTCGGCAAGACGACCGACATCGGTCGCCGGCGGACCACGTTCGAGAATGCACCGGACATCGAAGTTGATCTCGACGCAGCCCTGATCGAACGCGAGCCGATCACCATCATCGTCTCCGAAAAGGGGTGGGTCCGCGCGATGAAGGGCCATCAGGACGACCTGAAGCGGCTCGACTTCAAGCAGGGTGACAAGCTCAAGACCGCGATCAAGGCTTTCACAACCGACAAGATCCTCGTCTTCGCAACAAACGGCCGGTTCTTCACGCTGCAGGCGGACCAGCTCCCGGGCGGACGCGGCCACGGCGAGCCGCTGCGACTGATGATCGATCTCGAACAGAACCACGCGCCGATCAGCGTGTTCGTCCACAAGCCCGGCCGTAAGCTCGTCGTTGCATCCGCGGGGGGCTACGGTTTCGTCGTGCCGGAAGACGAGATCGTCGCCTCGACGCGGAAGGGCAAGCAAGTCCTCAACGTCTCTACCGGAGACGAGGCGTCCGTCGTGGCACCTGCCGAAGGCGACTGGATCGCGTGTGTCGGCGACAATCGAAAGCTGCTCGTTTTCCCACTTGAGGAAGTCAACGAACTGACGCGCGGCAAGGGCGTGATCCTGCAGCGCGTGAAGGGCTCCGGCCTCGCCGATGTCCGCGTGTTCGATGGTGAGAGTGGCCTCACGTGGCTCGACAGTGCGGGGCGAACCTTTACGGTGAGCCTCGACGATCTTGAGGATTGGCAGGGGCAGCGCGCCCAGGCCGGCCGCGTCGTCATGAAGGGCTTCCCGCGGTCGAACCGCTTTGGTCCGCACTTTACGGGCTGAGGCGCGTGGTGCGGGCCAGGCTTCACGACGGGTGCAGCAGCGAATGCTTTACACGCTGAAAGTGATGCGAGCGTCCCGAGAAAGCAGGCGGGCTTGGCTGTGGCTCGGGCTGGTCACCTCGTTCATCACAGTTGCCGCCACGCCCGCGCTTGCCGACTGCAAACGCGCTGACTTCGAGGCCGTCGTCGACAAGTCCGGCACCACGCTTGCGCGGCTCAACCGTGAAAACCGCCCGGTCCTCCAACGCAAACTCCGCGCACTTAAGACGGCCTATGCGTGGTCACAGTCTGAATTTCAGACGAAGGCTGCGCCGATCGTGGCCGATGCGACGACGCGAAAACTCGATATCGTCATTCGCGATGAGCTGACTGCGATCAACGACCTCGGTGGCGATGAGACGGGCGACGAAACCACGACGGCTACGCCCGACTGCAGTCTTCTGAAATCGCTTGAGGCGTCGTTCGACCGACTGATCGATGCGGTCCAGACGAAGTGGTCGCATCTGTTCAAACAGGTCGATGCGGCGATTGCGAGCGCGCCGGCTCAGTAGCGGTCGGCACCGACGGCCTCGATGCTATCTCGGTGCGTCAGTCGCCAGGATCTTGACCGCAAACAACCCAAAGATGCCGGCGAACCCGAAATCAAGCGCGCGGAGCGCCTTCGGGTTTTCACGCACGAACGCGATGAAGCGGTCGGCGACGAGGATCAGGGCCGTCGCCAGCGGAAACGAAAACACAACGAAGTAAAGCCCGAGAAAGAGAAGCTTCTGCGGGGCCTGCGGATCGCCAGCGGAGATGAATTGCGGAAGGAACGTCACGAAGAACAGCACGATCTTCGGGTTCGTGAGGTTGATCCCGACGCCCGTCAGATAGCTCTTCAGATGGCTCGACCGTCTGACTTGCCCCTGCACGGTGAGAACAGAGCCGTTTCGGATGGCATCGATCGCGAGCCAAAGCAGGTAGAGCGCGCCGACCACCTTCAGCGCATAGAACGCGTTCGGCGAGGCCGCGATCACCGCTGAGAGGCCGAGCACCGCGAGCATCGTATGCACCAGACATCCGGTTGCAGCGCCCGCCATTGCCGCGATCCCAGAGGCCCGGCCGCCGCTTAACGTCTTGGCAAGAAACAGGCTCATGTCCGGCCCCGGCGTCAGAAACAGCACCGCGCACGCCACGGTGTAGGCGAGCAACACCTCGCCCGGCGGAACCGCCTGCATCAACGTTTCGATCATCATTCCCTCCTGTCCCCCGGAACTTTTGGACCCTTTCGCCTCTCGTGGAGCACGCAATTTCCGTCGCGCGATTAACCGGTGATTGACCGAACCCCGATAGCGTGGCCGGGATCGTGCGGCGAGTTCTTACTGAATGCTCAAAACAATCGGCAGTCCGAAACCGGCATCCCTGATCGGCGAATACTCTTCGCTGCTCGGCGACGCGGTCCTGCGCAATCGGGCACGGACAGCTGAGCATGCTGCGCGGATTGAGTCGGAATTCGCAAGCAAGGTGAAATCCGAGTTCATTGCGAACATGAGCCATGAGCTGCGCACGCCGCTCAACACGATCATCGGATTCTCGAAGCTCCTCAGCGAACATGAACGCCGCGCCCTGCCCGACGGCGAAATCGTGCAGTACGCGCATCTGATCAACGATGCGGCGGCTCACCTTCTCGCTGTCATCAACGACATCCTTGATATCTCGAAGATGCAAAGCGGGCGCTACGCGCTTGACGCGCGTGAATTGCAGCTCGGTGAAATCGTCGATGCGGTCGTCGAAGGTTTGCGCCTCACAGCAACGCAGGCCGACATCACACTGATCGCCGAAGCCGACAGCGGGCTCGAACCGATCCGCGGCGACGCCGTCAAATTGCGTCAGGTCTTCACCAACCTCCTGAACAACGCGATCAAGTTCACGCCCGCAGGCGGCACCGTCACGGTCGAGACCCGCCGGCGTCAGAACGGTGGCGTCGCGATCCTTTTC
>JBCBXS010000130.1:0-7103 GCA_039816475.1 Pseudomonadota bacterium
GAAGACCCGTCCGTCCAAGGACGTTTGCGGCAAGACGCACAAACCTTCGAAGGCTGTCACGGGCGCGCGTGACGTCCGCCGCCCGAACGGCGTGATGTGGTGAATTGCGACCATGCGCGGGCCGATCTCGATTTCGGTGCGCATCGCGAGGCTGCGGAGTGCACACAAGACGGCTGCGGCAAAACCAACGAGCGACAGGCCGAAGGCGGCGGTCACGCCCGCAACGGAAACCGGCATCATCTGCGCCGGTGCGGTGGCGAGCGCTGACGCATCGGCCGTCGGGATCAGGCCAAATAGGCTGCCAAGCGCAAGACCGGTCGGGACCAGGACGAACACGCCGAGGACGACTGAGACGAACAGATAACCGAGGCCGGCCAGCGCGCCTGCGCGCAGCGTCACGGTAACCGGAAGCTCTGACCACGCGCCCGCGGTCTCGATCCGGCGCACCCACGAATAGGACATTGCAAACGACCTCTGACTGACTGTCCCAAACGCTGACAGCTTTTGCTTACCCGACGCTTAAAGCCTTCGGGCTTTAGGTCTGTTCCGCAGGGAACGGGCCACGGCTTGGTGCACTGCGGCTTGCGGCGGCCTCTTGGGCGATGTCCGACCACACGCGTTTTGCGCGCTGCGATGCTGGTGACAGAGGCCTGCAGCCCGCTGGTGATTGACTGACATAAAGATATCTTTATATGTGCGTGTCAGAGGTAGGTATGGCCCGCACCGCGCAAAAACTGAGTTCCGAGGACGCCGTTGCCCGATTGCGCGCGATCGCGGAGCCGACGCGCCTGCGCATCGTCGCGCTTCTGCTGACAGCCGAATTGAACGTGAAGGACCTGACCCAGGTGCTCGGCCAGAGTCAGCCGAGGATCAGTCGTCATCTCAAGCTGCTCGCCGAAGCCGGTGTCATCGAGCGATTTCGCGAAGGCGCCTGGGTCAACCTGAGGTTGTCCGAAGCCGCCGTCTCAGACGGTGTGGTCTCAAAAGTTGTCTCCACTCTCGATCCCGATGATTTGGTGATCTCTCGGGATCGAGAGCGGGCGGCGGCCGTGCTCGAGGATCGCGCGCGGGCGGCAGAGCGCTATTTCGCAGAACACGCTGGGCGCTGGGACGAGATCCGCGCAATGCACGTCGATGAGGCGCAGGTCGAGGCGACCATGCGTTCGGCCATCGGCCCCGGTCCATTTCAGCAGTTCCTCGATCTGGGGACGGGAACGGGCCGCGTGCTCGAACTCTTCGCGGATCGTTATGAGCGCGGGATCGGCCTCGACAGCAACCAGGCGATGCTTGCCTACGCCCGCTCGCGGATCGAAGCAGCAGGCCTCGCTCACGCGCAGGTTCGCCAGGGCGACATCTACAATCTTGCGCTTCGCGATCAGTCCTGCGACGCGATCGCCGTTCATCAGGTCCTGCACTTTCTGAGCGAGCCTGCAGCGGCGCTAGGCGAAGTCGCCCGCGTGCTCGCTGACGACGGGCAACTCCTCATTGTCGACTATGCGCCGCACGAGCTTCACGCGTTCCGTGAACGCTTTGCTCACCGCGCACTCGGTATCTCAGACGCTGAATTGACGACGTGGCTTTCGGCAGCCGGCCTCGCAGTGACAGAGCATCACGTGCTTGAGGCGCCATCGTCTGCAGGCGACGACGCCTTGGACGTCAGTCTCTGGATTGCACGACGCGCCGGCGCACCGGACCGCCGCAACGACGAAACTTCAGAAGAAAAGGTCGCGCCATGAGCCTTCATGTGCACCGCGAACGCAAAAGCCGCCTGATCGGCGACGGTGACATCCGCGTCTCGTTCGAATTCTTCCCGCCGAAGTCTGACAAGATGGAAGGCGCGCTCTGGTCCTGCATCCGCCGGCTTGAGCCGCTCGATCCCTCATTCGTCTCCGTGACGTACGGTGCCGGTGGCTCGACGCGTCAGCGCACCCACGCGACGGTTGCGCAGCTTGTCCGCGAGAGCCGTCTGAAGCCGGCCGCCCACTTGACATGCGTCGGTGCAAGTCGTGCCGAGGTCGACGAGATTGTCCGCGACTACTGGGACGCCGGTGTTCGCCACATCGTGGCGCTACGCGGTGATCCGCCGGGTGGTGTCGGCGCGACCTATGAGCCGCATCCCGATGGTTATGCGAACGCAGCTGAACTGACCGCCGGCATCAAGGCGATCGCACCGTTCGAGGTCTCCGTAGGCGGCTACCCTGAAATCCATCCCGAGAGCGGCAGCATGGACGCCGACATGGACAACCTGCGCCGCAAGGTCGATGCAGGCGCCAGCCGGATCATCACGCAGTTTTTTTTCGACAACGCGCACTTCCTGCGGTTCGTCGAGCGCGCGCGGGCAGCCGGCATCTGGTGTCCTATCCTGCCCGGCATCGTCCCGATCCATAACTTTGCGCAGGTCGCCGGTTTCGCAACCCGGACCGGTGCCAGCGTGCCGAACTGGCTGGCCCGCCGCTTTGACGGTCTCGCAGACGACCCGAATACCTCGCACCTGATCGCAGCCGCGATTGCCGCTGAGCAGGTGACCGATCTCGTCGACCACGGCGTTACCGACTTCCATTTCTACACGCTCAACCGCGCGGACCTCGTCTTCGCCATCTGTCATCTACTTGGCATTCGGCCAGCCGCTGCGCCTCTGCAGCAGGTGGTGAACCAATGACCGGCTCCGTTCGCGAACAGCTCACGGCTGCGGCTCGAGAGCGGATCCTCATCCTCGACGGCGCGATGGGCACGATGATCCAGCGCCATAGTCTGGGCGAGGCGGACTACCGCGGCGCGCGCTTCGCCGACTGGGGCCATGACGTCGCCGGCAACAACGATCTGCTGTCGCTGACGCAGCCGGACATCATCCGCGATATTCATGCAGCCTATTTCGAGGCCGGCGCAGACATTGTCGAGACGAACACGTTTAGTGCGCAGCGCATCTCAATGGCCGACTACGGGATGGAAGATCTCGTCGGCGAGCTGAACCGTGAGTCCGCGCGGCTCGCCCGCGAGGCGGCGGACGCATTGACCGCGAAGACGCCGGATCGCCCTCGCTTCGTCGCTGGCGCCGTCGGGCCGACCAACCGCACCGCGTCGATCTCGCCTGACGTCAATGACCCGGGTTACCGCAACACGTCATTTGATGAGCTCGAGACCTGCTACCACGAACAGATCGCGGCGCTGATTGAGGGCGGCGTCGATCTCATCATGATTGAGACGATCTTCGACACGCTCAACGCGAAGGCGGCCGGTGCTGCCGCCATGGCAGCAATCGCCGAGTCCGGTCGCGATGTTCCGCTGATGCTGTCCGGCACGATCACCGACCGGTCGGGCCGCACGCTCTCTGGCCAGACGACGGAAGCGTTCTGGTACTCGCTCCGGCATTTGAAACCGTTCTCCGTCGGCCTCAACTGCGCGCTCGGTGCCGAACTGATGCGGCCTTATCTCGCCGACCTCTCGCGCGTCGCCGATGCGTTCGTATCCGCCTATCCGAATGCGGGGCTGCCGAACGCCATGGGCGGCTACGACGAGACGGCGGAGCAGATGTCAGCCCAGATCTCGCCGTGGGCCAACGAGGGCCTGGTGAACATCGTCGGTGGTTGTTGCGGCTCGACGCCTGACCATATCCGCGCGCTCGCCGCGGCGTGCGCCAGCGCGACGCCGCGCGAGATCCCCGAACTCAAGACGCAGATGCGGCTCTCAGGCCTCGAGCCGTTCGTCCACGCCTAGTACGCCTAGCGCCGCCGTAACTGCTTCGCCTGTCGCTCCAACCGATCAAGATCGTCATGACCGAAACCGCAGCATCCGCCGCTTCAAGCTTCGTCAATATCGGCGAGCGCACGAACGTCACGGGGTCGGCGCGGTTTCGTAAGCTGATCGAGGCTGGTGACTACGAGACCGCCGTCTCCGTCGCGCGACAGCAGGTCGAGAACGGCGCACAGGTCATCGACGTCAACATGGACGAGGGCTTGCTTGATAGTGAGCAGGCGATGGCGACGTTCCTCAACCTGATCGCCGCAGAGCCGGACATCGCGCGCGTTCCGGTCATGATCGATTCATCGAAGTGGTCAGTGATCGAGGCCGGGCTCAAGTGCGTCCAGGGTAAGGCGATCGTCAATTCGATCAGCCTGAAGGAAGGCGAAGCGCCTTTCCTCGAGCAGGCGCGGCTGGTGCAGAAGTATGGCGCGGCCGTTGTCGTCATGGCGTTTGATGAGGACGGCCAAGCCGAGACCGTCGATCGCAAGGTCGCCATCTGCGCGCGCGCCTACGCGCTGCTGACGGACGAAGTCGGCTTCGCACCGGAAGACATCATCTTCGACCCGAACATCTTCGCGGTCGCAACCGGCATCGAGGAGCACAACGAGTACGGCATCGCATTCATCGAGGCGACGCGGCGGATCAAGCAGACCCTGCCGCATGCACATGTCTCGGGCGGCGTCTCGAACCTGTCGTTTTCGTTCCGCGGCAACGAGCCGGTGCGCCAGGCGATGCATTCGGTGTTCCTCTACCACGCCATTCGCGCTGGCATGGACATGGCGATCGTCAACGCCGGCCAGATCACGATCTACGACCAGATCGACCCTGAACTTCGCGAGCTTTGTGAAGACGTCATCCTGAACCGCCGCGACGATGCGACGGACCGGATGATCGAGGCTGCCGGACGCTTTGCCGGCCAGACGTCCGAACGCTCAGGTCCCGATCTCGCGTGGCGCGATGCCGATGCCACCGCGCGGCTGCAACACGCACTGATCCACGGCATCACCGACTTCATCATCGAGGATACCGAGGAAGTCCGCCAATCCGTCTCACGCCCGCTGCATGTGATCGAGGGGCCTTTGATGGACGGCATGAACGTCGTCGGAGACATGTTCGGCGACGGCAAGATGTTCCTGCCGCAGGTCGTCAAGTCGGCCCGGGTCATGAAGCAGGCGGTCGGCTATCTCCAGCCCTACCTGGAGGCTGAGAAGAAAGAGCTCGGTCTTGAGGACCAGCCCTCCGCCGGGCGCATCCTGATGGCGACGGTGAAGGGAGACGTCCACGACATCGGCAAGAACATCGTCGGCGTCGTCCTGCAGTGTAACAACTACGAAGTGATCGACCTTGGCGTCATGGTGCCGGCGGCGAAGATCATCGCGGCCGCGAAAGAGCACAACGTCGACATCATCGGGCTTTCCGGCCTGATCACGCCGTCTCTTGATGAGATGTGCAATGTGGCCGCCGAGATGGAGCGCGCGGGCCTCGAAATCCCGCTGCTGATCGGTGGCGCCACGACAAGCCGGGTGCATACGGCCGTGAAGATCGCGCCGAATTACGCCGCCGGACAGGCGGTCTATGTGACGGATGCAAGCCGTGCCGTCGGCGTTGTCACGTCGCTGCTCTCGGAGACGGATTGCGACACGTTCGTTGGCAATGTGCGTGACGAATACGAGACCGTCCGCGCGAACTATCTGCGCGCCGAGACCAAGAAGACGCGACTGACGCTCGAGGCGGCCCGCGCAAACCGGTTCAAAGCAGACTTTGAGGCACACACACCAACCAAGCCGAGCTTCACGGGCACGCGCGTTTTCGAGGACTACGACCTTTCAGACCTGGTGCCCATGATTGACTGGTCGCCGTTCTTTGCGACGTGGGATCTGCGCGGTCGCTATCCTGCCATCCTCGACGACGAGATCGTCGGCGTTGAAGCCCGAAAACTTAAAGCCGATGCCGACGCGATGCTCGCGCAGATCGTCGATGGCAAATGGCTGACCGCACGTGCCGTCGTTGGCTTCTGGCCTGCCGAAAGCGTTGGCGACGATATCGTTCTCTACCGCGATGATGCCCGAACCGAGCAATCCGAGTTGGCCCGGCTTCACACGCTGCGCCAGCAGATCGCCCGCGACCCGCGTCGCGATCGCGCGAACACAGCGCTTGCAGATTTCATTGCGCCCCGCGGCTCGGGCGTTGCGGACTATGTGGGTGGCTTTGCAGTCACCGCGGGGATCGGCGAGGAAGAGGCGCTGCGCAAGTACGTCCGCGAAGATGACGACTACGCCCAGATCATGCTCAAGGCGCTTGCCGACCGGCTTGCGGAAGCATTCGCCGAACGGATGCACCAGCGTGTCCGCACTGAGTTCTGGGGCTATGCCGCCGACGAGACACTTTCGAACGAAGATCTCATCGCAGAGCGGTATCGCGGCATCCGTCCGGCGCCCGGCTATCCGGCACAGCCCGATCATACTGAGAAGGCAACGCTGTTCTCGTTGCTCGATGCCGAAGCAGCCGTCGGTATCTCGCTGACCGAGAGCTTCGCGATGATGCCGGGCTCTTCCGTCAGCGGTCTCTATTTCGCGCATCCTGACGCGCACTATTTCGGCGTCGCGAAGGTCGAGCGCGACCAGGTTGCCGACTACGCCGCGCGCAAGGGTTGGACGCTCGAAGAAGCTGAACGTTGGTTGTCGCCGGTGCTGAACTACGAGCCGACGCGCGGCGTGTCAGCGGAAGCGGCCTGAGCGACCTGGGTGGCCTCAGCGTCTGGCGCCGCCGAACGCGTCACGCCCGGAGCGTGTGACGCGCGCACCGCCATTGATCCGTTGACATCGGCATGAGCCCTCTGTCACCCCGAACGAGGGGGTGACCACTTATGCTTGCAAGACTTGTTCTGATCCTGATCCAGGTGGGCCTGGCTATCTGGCTGGCGCCGAAGATCAAAGGTTACATCAACGTCGACCTGCAGGGCTTCGACATCTTCCTGTACGCAGCCATCTTCGGGTTGCTTGTCTGGCTCGTTGGAATTGTCGGTCATCTCATTCTGAAAGATGTCGCTCAGCCGACGCCGTCGACGCTTGTTGTCGCGCTCGTCACCGCGGCGGCCTTTGCAGGCCTCACATTCATTCCCGATGTGATGGAAGCCGTACAACGGGTCGTGAAGCTCGACACGTATTACTATCCGCTCGTCGGCGCCGTGCTCGGCTACGCCGTGAAGAAGTAGCGGCGGATCAGGCGCCGCCGTACCGCGGCATCGGACTTTGTGAGCCGGACAAACGAACGCCCGCGAACGCGTTACTGTTTCGCGGGCGTCGTTTGCAGCGTTGATCGGGGGCTGCCTCGTCGGCGTATTGCTTCAGAGGACCCTGATC
>JBCBXS010000131.1:0-7045 GCA_039816475.1 Pseudomonadota bacterium
GCGAACCCTGCCAAGACAGCAACGACCGGCCGGCCGGACCTCGAAGCGTTCGCGACAGCCGTTCTCGCAGCCGGCGAGGCCCGCGCGCAGGGCTGGCCCGGCAACCGCAAAGTCCTGATCAGTCATCTCTGGGAAGAGGTCGCAGCACACCACGCCGATTGGGGCCTCTGCGACGTCGAGTTCCAGAACATGCTCGTCGAAGCACACCGCACGGGACATCTCGTGCTCGCCAACGCCGACCTGAAGTCGAAGTCAGACCTGGCCGACTTCGAGCGCTCGGCGATCACCTACAAAAACACCGTCTGGCATTTCATCCGGCTCGACACGTAGCCGAGCACGCCAGCGCCAACCGTTTTCATCTCTGCGTCGAGGGAAGCACACCGTATGACACCGACAGCTCAACCTGCGCCGACAAGCGAAACAATCGCAGCGGCGTTCGAGCACTCGATCACCTGGGAAGACGACATCTGGCGCGCCGACCCGGTCGACGTCGAGGAGGTGCACGCGGACGCGCGCGAGAAATTCTTCGGACTGCTGAAAGCGATCGCGCGGAAGGAGCCGCAACCGGCGCCCGCGCGCATCATGCTGTTCCACGGGCAATCCGGCGCCGGGAAGACGCATCTTATTCGCGCTCTTCGCACGTCCGCACATTCGCAGGAACTCGCCTACTTCGGCTATGCGCAGATGACGCCCGACGTCGGCAGCTATGCCGACTTCTTCCTGCGCCGGCTGATCAACTCGCTCGAGAAGAACTACGATCCGCACGATCCGTTAAGCGAAAGCGGTCTGCAGCGGATGACGCGCAAGCTCGTTGAAGAGTCCGGTGCTGTCTCAGCCGAAGCGCTGGAACGGCTTCGTGACGGCGATCTCGAAACCGATGCGCTCGCCAACCTCGTGCTCGATCTGGCGGACGATATTGTCGCGAGCCCCGAGTTTGCCGAGCAGGACCTCGACATCAACATCGTGCGCGCCCTGCTCTATCTGCAGCGCTCGGACACACGCATCGACCAGCGCGTGCGGCAGTATCTGTTCGGCCGCGAGCTTAATGAGATGAGCCAGGCGACCGTTCCGGCGCTGGACCCGAACACTGGCGAGGGCCGCGCATTCGAGATCATCGAAGCGCTCGGCCGCATCATGCACACGGTCGACAATGCAGCGCTTGTCTTCTGTATCGATCAGGTCGAGGACCTTCGCTTCTTCGACAACTCGGAAGAGCGCTTCCAGCGCGCGGTTCGCGATCTGATCCAGATCGCAAACTGCCTCCCGACCGCGATTGTGGTGATCTCCTGCCTCGAGGACTTCTACGGTCAGGTGCGCGGCGTCGTTGCCCAATCCTACATCGACCGCATCGAGAAATCGGGGCCCGTCCTGCTGCGCGAGGCGCGCACGGGAGAGGAAGCAAAGCTCATCATTGCAAAGCGGCTTGCGCAGGACGCGACGACGGCCCCTGGCAAATCGAAGGCACCCGCGCAGACCGATCCGATAAAGTTCTTCGGGCCGAACTTCGTCGACGAGTTCGGCGGACTGTCACCCCGCCGGTTGCTCGAACTCGCGCAGGCACGGATTAAGTCGCGCTTCGGCCCGAAGTCTCGAGATGAGAGTGAGGCGCCAGGCCCGGATGCATCATCCAGCCTGATCTCGACGCTGGCAGCGGCGCTTGGCTTCGGCGCATCGGAGCCAACGGCGGATCCCGAAGCGCCAGCGTCTTCCGCGCCTGCCGCACCGACCGCCAACGCTTCCGCATCCACCGCCGCAAGCTCGACTGACCCGAACGCGCCCGATTACCGGGACGTCTGGGACCGCTTCTCGACCGCCTTCGAAGCCGAAGTCGCGACCGATGACGACGAACTCCTCGATGTCATGAGCGCGAGCCTGTCGCTCGCCTCGCAGGAATGGGGCGACGACGTCGCCGTCACGGTCTCATCTGCCGAGCTTGGCGAGGACCTGCCCGCGCTCGAACTAACCGTCACGCATGCCGCCGGCTTCTCGTCGGAAGCGCGCGTCCTGCTCTGCAACCGCCCAACGCAGGGCGGCGGTCTGAAGCGTCAGCTCGACAAGGTGCTGCAAACCCTGGACGGACGCACCTGCTTCATGCTGCGCGCGAGCGAGTTTCCGCCGAGCCGCAAGAACCAGACGGCGCAGGGCTTCCGGAAATTCCGCGACGGTGGCGGGCGCACGCTGCATGTGCCGCTGCGCGAGTGGGAGCGGATGATGACCATCCGCGAGTTCCACGTGCATTACCGCAACGACCCGGGCTTCGAGGCCTGGTTCAAGGACGCCAAGCTTGTCTCGTCGCTGGTCACCGTCGCGCAGATGCTGCGTCTCGATCTCATGGGGCAGGCGGTTCCGCCGATGGGCCGAGGTCAAAGCCGCCCACGCGCAGCAGCCGTCGTTGATGCACCTGCTCCGGACCCGGCGGCTCCGGCGAACGAACGACCCGCGATGGCCGAGCACCCGCTGCCCGCGGCGTCTGCCACCAGCACCGGCCTCGCGAATGCGGACTGGACGGGCTGGCAAATGCATCCGACGACGCTGGTGGTCGACCGGGAAGATGATCTCTCCGACACCGACACGGCTGACCAGCTCGAACTTGATGCTTTGTTGATCGACGATGGCGATCCAAGCCGCATCGGACTGGGCAAGGAACTGGCGACGGCTCATCCCGTCAGCCTTCCGCTCGGCATCATGAAGCGGCACTCAGCGGTGCTCGGTGGCTCCGGATCGGGTAAGACGACGCTTGCGCTCAGCATCATCGAGCAGATCCTTTCGCAGGGCATTCCCGCAGTTCTGATCGACCGCAAAGGCGATCTCTGCTCTTACGCCAATCCGGATGTCTGGGACGAACTCGACGGTTTCGACGAGGACCGCCGCGACGCGCGCGAGAAACTCAAAAGCGCGATCGATGTCGCGGTCTACACGCCGGGCCGCGCGTCCGGCCGGCCGATCTCGATCACGCTCCTGCCGAGCGGCATCAACGAACTGCCGGACCACGAGCAGCAGCTTCTCGCAAACCTGTCGGCGGCAGCCTTAGGCGACATGCTGCATCTGAAGAATTCGGCGACGCACCAGAAGCTCTCCGGCACACTGTCGGTCGCGCTGCGCATCCTCGGATCGCGGTACAGCCGCGAAGTCATGCTCGCCGACCTGATCCTGTTGCTCGAAGACGAGGACCCCGAGCTCACCGAACTCACGCAGCGGATGGACCCGTCCGGAAAACTCCGCCGGGATCTGGTCGCGCAGCTCGACAGTCTCCGCTTCCGCAACGCGGCGCTGTTCGAGGGCGGTGGCGAGAACCTTCGGATGGAATCGCTGCTAGGCCTCGGCCCCTACGCGCGCGAAGGCCGGACACGACTGTCGATCATCTACACGGGCTTCCTCGGCGACAACGAGAACATCCTGTTCTGGGTCGCGCAGTTCCTGTCGGAAGCGCTGCGCTTCTGTCAGCGCAACCCGAACGACGAGCTTCAGGCCGTCGTCATGTTCGATGAAGCCGATCTTTACATCCCGGCAAACGCGAAGCCTGCAACGGCCGAGCCGCTACAAAGCCTGCTAAAACGAGCGCGGTCAGCCGGCCTCGGCCTCATGCTCGCGACGCAGTCCCCAGGCGATCTCGACTACAAGTCGCGCGATCAGATCACATCATGGTTCATCGGCCGCGTTCGCGAGGACACTGCGCTTCGCAAGCTTAAGGCGGCGTTCCAGAGCGAGAGCGGGCTCGATCCCGCAGCGGTGCTTCCGCACCAGACGGTCGGGCAGTTCCATCTCGTCCAGGAAGGTCTCGTCCGCGCGCTTAAAGCCGAGCGCTCGCTTATTCAGGCTGAGCAGGTCCCGTTCGATCGGATCGAGGAATTGGCAGCCGAAACCAAGGGCAACGACGAGACGCAATTGCCGCTTATGCTCGGCGCTGCGCTCTCGCGTTAGCCGGTCGTCTCGAGGACCGGGTCAACGATCATCCGATCACGATTTCGTCATGCGTCGTGCTGCAACCTCCGGTTTTTGCAACAGCTCGCCACACCATCGCGGGCTAAACCCGAGGCCAGCAATCGAAATCGCAAAGGCGCGCGATCGCCTTAGCGTTGTTGGCTCACCTGAAACGTGCGCGAACGCATTCTTGCTATTTCCGCAACACAGATTCGCCAGAGGGTGTGTGCACAACGTGTGAAACCACTCGCACGAGTGTGCACCTGCCGATATCGTCTCAGTTAGCGGAAAGACCGGAGACCCTTGTTGCGGAGGATTACGGTCAGCGGGGTATGCGTTATGGTTACAAAGCCGTTTTTTGTCGTTTTGGCAGCCAGTCTGTTGGCGCCACTGGCGAGCATTTGGCTCTTCCTGGCATTGCAGGGATTGATCTGAGGTCCACGCGACGTGGCGACCGGTCATAACAGGCCGCGCAGCGCTGCTGCGTGGGCGCTCGTCGCGTCTCCGCTCTCCATCGATCCCGGTAGCCACGCGCCGCCCCGAGGCTTAAGTCTCGCGGTATGACCCGCCCGCTCATCGACGATTGTTTCAGGCCCAACGCGCCGGACCGTGCCGCAAACCACGACGACGTTGTTGCGCTTCTTAAGTCGCGGCTCTCTCCAATTGCCGACATCGAGTCCATCGAACTCGCAGACGCAAACGGCCGGACGCTCTCCACATCGATCACGGCGCCGCGCGACCTGCCCGGCCACAACAACGCCGCCGTCGACGGCTTCGCGTTCCGACAGACCGACACCCTTCGCGAACGAGGCGGTCGGCTTCCTTTGGTCGGCACTGCGGCCGCCGGGCATCCGTTTCCAGGGACGGTGCCCGAGGGCGCTGCGGTCCGCATCCTCACAGGCGCTGTTGTGCCAAAGGGCGTCGATACCGTCGTTATGCAGGAAGATGCTGATGTCACCGGCGCGGGCGAAAGCGCGGGCGGGGCGGAAACCGTTGCCGTTCCCGCGGGCCTGAAGCCCGGCGCCAACGTTCGCCCGGCCGGAGAGGACGCCCGCGCCGGTGAACGATTGCTCGACGCTGGCCATCGCATCCGCCCGCAGGACCTCGCCCTCCTCGCCGCCACCGGCCATGCGGACGTCAATTGCTTCAAACGCCTGACTGTGGGCATCGCATCGACCGGGGACGAACTCGTCACCCCCGGCGTGCGCACGCTCAACCCCGGCGAGGTCTACGACGCCAACTCAGACATGCTCATCGCGATTGCCGCGTCGGCCGGCGCCGAGGCCATAAGGCTCGATCGCTTTCCTGACGACGAGGCCGCCGTTCGCGATGCGCTCGCCGCCGCCTGCAACCGCTGTGATGTCATCCTGACGTCGGGCGGTGCGAGCAAAGGCAGCGCCGATCACATGGCCAACGTGCTCTCAGAGATCGGCCACCGACATCACTGGCAGATCAACATCAAGCCCGGCCGTCCCGTTCTGTTCGGACAAATCGGCGAGACGGCCGTCATCGGGCTTCCCGGCAACCCGGTCGCAGCGTTCGTCTGCGCGTTACTCTATGTCTGGCCGATGTTGCGCAGGCTAGGCGGAGCCGACTGGCCAGAGCCTACGCGCCTCACGCTTCCAGCCGCGTTCGACGTCACGAAACGCAAGACCGGACGCCGCGAATACTGGCGGGCCTGGACTGAGGTCGCCAACGGCCGCCTGGAGGCGCACAAGTTTCCGCGAGACGGCTCCGGGCTCATTACCGGCATTGTCAGTGCGTCGGGGCTGATCGAAATCGCTGAAGACCACGCAGACGTGAGAGCAGGCGATCCCGTCACGTTCATTCCGTTCTCGAGCTATGGCATCGCTGATCGCTGAACCGACGGAGACTCGTTCTACGGTCTTCACCTGCCGTCAGTTTGCCGCCATCTCACCCCGACCGCTCCCCCCGGACGACACAAACGCCCTTTACCCGCGACGGAGATAACCACTCCGGCGGGCGGGGCCGTTGCTTTTCATTCTGCGCATACTCACGCGATTGATCGAGTTGGCGGTGACGATCCCCATCCGCGCGGCCGCAGCCGCCATCGTCAATCTCGCCTACAATCCGCGGTTGGGCTGGCTCCGCTATCCCGTGTTCGGCGCCGGCGCCTACGTCGCGTTTGCCGTCGTGCTCGTCTACATCGCAGCCCCGCTCCGCGGCATCATCGGCGCGAACTACGAGGCGTCGTCATTGAATTACGCCGCCGAACGGTGGGCTGCGACTGCGATCTACGATCAACGCGGCGACTTCGTCGGGCTCTATAATCCCCGCCTCGACAGCGAGCGCGACGTCAACAGCTCGGGCCGCGCCATCCGCATCGCGCAGCACGTCGCGAACCCCGACCACAAAGCGATCCCCGTCCTCGACATCCCCGAGGACTACTGGCGCTGCCTGCTTTATCACGAGGATCGCTATCTCGGCGGCTGGCGAAACCCGTACGGCATCGACCTCATCGGCGTCCTCAAGATCCCGTACACGACGATCATGCGAACGCTGCGGACCGGCCGCGTGAGCTTCGGCGTCGGCGGCTCGACCCTGCCGATGCAGTTCGTACGCGTAATCTACAAAACGCCGCCGCGCACGAACGAGAGCCCGTGGGAGAAGATCGGCCGCAAGATGCGGGAATGGTGGATGGCGCCGGTCGTCTATCACCACCTTACGCGTGGCGGTGATCTGACGCCGCTCAAACAGTGGGCGGCAAACCACATCTGGCTCGCCCAACGCACCGGCGGCGCGCCGCTGCACGGTGTCGAAGTGACAAGCCAGATCGTATTCGGCAAAGACGCGCGCGATCTGACAACGGCCGAGCAGTTCGTGCTTGCTTCAGCCGTCAACAAACCAATCATCCTGTTGCCCGGCAGTGACCGGCTCAATCGCGTCCGGCTCGACCGCTGGCAGTACATCACCGAGGTCCGCGCAACCCGATGCGCGAGCGAGCTCATTCGCGATCCGGAACTGCAGAAGCAGGTGGTCTCGGAACTCATCCAGATGGCGAGCGGGCCGCCCGATCCGAAGGTCCGCCCCCGCTTGCAAGCCGCGCTCGAGACGTTCGGGCCGCGTTACGCCAAGCGGGCGGAAGCCAACCCGTACATCCGCG
>JBCBXS010000132.1:0-7009 GCA_039816475.1 Pseudomonadota bacterium
TTTAAGATCTTGGCCATTTGCTCGACGGGCCAACGACCTTCCCCGACGCACTTCAGACTTCCGGTGATCGAACGTACTTGGTGATGAAGGAACGATCGCGCGCTCACGCGCAGCGCGATTTGCTCCCCACAACGTTCGATGGATATGCGATCCAGCGTACGCACCGGTGAGTTCGCCTGACAGGCGGCCGCCCGGAACGTCGTAAAGTCGTGATGCCCGACGAGCGCCTGGGCCGCTTCGTGCATCGCGGCTGCATCCAGGTCATGGCGAATCCACCAGACGCGGTTCTCTTCGAGCGCCGGCGGCGCGCGGCGAATGATGATGCGGTAGAGATAGTGCCGCAGCGTCGCGCTAAAGCGGGCATCGAACGTCTCCGGCACCTCCATGACCCGCAGGATCGAGATCGGGTCGTAGCGGAGATGCGCATTGAGAGCGGCCTGCAGCTTATCCGCGGTCCACGCGCGATCGAGATCAACGTGGGCGACCTGGCCGAGCGCGTGCACGCCGGTATCCGTGCGGCCGGCCCCGCGTGGGCGGTCATGACCGCCTGCAAACGCGGCGAGGGCCTCATCGATCGCGCCCTGTACCGAGCGTCCGTTGGTCTGCATCTGCCAGCCAACGAAGGGCGTGCCGTCGTATTCAATATCGAGCCGGTAGCGTGGCATAAAGCGTGATGTAGCGCCCGCCCGGCGCGCTGTCAGCGGGTCATCGCTGAAGCGACGCTCCGCAATATCATCTCGAGCGAGCGAGAAACGAAGCGCTTAGTGATGCCGCCGCTTCGGAGCGCGACGCATCCGGCGGACGCGGTTCGGGCGATGCTGGACTGCGCCGCCAACGACACGGTTACGCCGCCGATCGAAGCGTCCACGGCCACGCCGTCCCCCGAAAGAAACATAAGGCAACACCGATCCACCGCCGACAAAGACCGGCGCGCCAGCCCCCCGGTTATCGTTGATGGTCGTGTTGATGGTCCGCGTCTCGCGAATGTTCGTGTCGGAGATGTTGAGCTGCGTCTTGTGGCCCGGGTTGATGATCACCCGGCGCGTCGACGGCAGCGTCCGGAAGACACGAACGCCGGCTTCGAGCGTCACGGTCGCGCCGTAGAAGGGCCGCGGCTCAACGCGTGTGAGCGATGCGTGCTGTGCGAGTGCCGCGGTTGCGCCCACGGTCAGGAGACTTGCGGAAAGCGCTGCCATGGCAAGCTTGAGCGAGAAGCGGGTCATGGACCGGTCCTTGGGTGTCAGCATGAGATCTGCTGCAACCTAACCGCGCCCGCTCCCCCTCGTTTAGATATTGATAACCATGATTAATTGCGCCGCGAGCGCACGATCCGGGTTCCGGCCGGGATCGTCCGTCCGCGCTGAAAATCTGCCGCTGGCATGGGCGCCTTTCCGGCCCGCTGCAACCGAAGGAGCCTCAAAGCGCCCTCGCCGCATGCGACCGTCAAAGCCTCATCAATGACCGTCCCTGGCGGCATTCCGTCGGTCAGCTGGCCGAGATCGCCGGCAACCGTACACGCAAGCACTTTGACCCGCTGACCGTCCGCTGTGGGATCGGCGAACCAAGCGCCCGGAAACGGCGACAGCCCGCGAATGTGATTGTGGACCTCGCTCGCAGGCGCCTCGAAGTCGATCTCCGTTTCGCCCTTCTCGATCTTGGCGGCGTACGTGACGCCCTCGTCCGGCTGAGGTCGGCTGACGAGGCTGCCGCGCTCGAGCGCGGCAATTGCGCGGACCATGCAATCGGCACCACGGGCTGCCAGAACGTCGTGCAGCTCCCCGGCAGTCATATCGGGCCCGATGGGAACATCCTCGGCGAGGCAGACGGGGCCGGTATCGAGCCCCGCTTCCATCTGCATCACCATCACGGCCGTCTTCGTATCCCCTGCCATGATCGCGCGCTGGATCGGGGCTGCGCCGCGCCAACGCGGCAGCGCGGATGCGTGCAGGTTGAGGCATCCGTATTCCGGTGCATCAAGGATCGCCTGAGGAAGGATCAGCCCGTAGGCAACGACGACGGCGACATCGGCTTCATGCGCTTCGAACGCCCGCGCGGCTTCATCGCTCTTGAGTGAAACCGGTGTCTGAACGGTGAGGCCGGCCCGCTCGGCAAACGAATGGACCGGGCTCTTGCGTTCGGATTGCCCGCGACCGGCAGGCCTCGGAGGCTGCGTGTAGACAGCAACGACGTCGTGGCCGGCCCCGATCAGCTCCGACAGCGTTGGGACGGAAAAATCGGGCGTGCCCATAAAAACGATGCGCACCGTCAACTCCCTCTCCGACTTGCCCGTCCGCGGGCGCGCGGCTCGTTTTGGCGTGCCTTGGCTCGCGCGTTCGCCGCGACTAGACCCGCGCCTGCTTGCGCAATTTCCGCACGACCATGTCGCGCTTCAGACGCGAGAGAAAATCGATGATGAGCTTGCCATCGAGATGGTCGACCTCGTGCTGCACAACCGTTGCGAGCAGTCCGTCGATTTCCTGCTCCTGCGCTTCGCCGTCGCGATCAATGTACTTAAGCACTGCGGTCGACGGACGCTCGACGTCGACGAGCACGTCGGGCAGCGACAGGCAGCCCTCTTCGTAGACACGCTTGCCTGTCCCGTAGCTGACGATCTCGGGGTTGATGAGGAACAGCGGCTTTCGCGGGATGTCGTCCGATGCGGCTGCGCCGGCGCTCTGACTGTCGTCCTGAGTTTCGGTGGCGTCGGCTTCTTCTGCGTCGCGGCCGGCGCAATCGACGACAACGATGCGCCGGGGCACGCCGACCTGGATCGCAGCAAGCCCAATGCCCGGCGCATCGTACATCGTCTCCAGCATGTCATCGAGCAATCGGCGCACGTCAACGTCGACGCGTTCAACAGGAGCCGACGTTTCGCGCAGCAGCGGATCAGGGACGGTGACGATAGGAAGCAGAGCCATGCCGGTGACTTAGCGGCGGCTGGCGCGGGGTTCAATCGTCCCCGGCCTCGGATCAGGTGGCGACGGACGGTTGGCGCGGATTTGCCTCGGTGGATGGACCTGTCGGTGGGCGCAGCGCCGCACGTCCGATGGTGCTCAGGATCACGATGCCGGCCATCACACTGCCGCGGATGGTGCCTGAGATCTTCGACACACCGATCCGGCGCGCGTAGCTCACCGGCACTTCGCAAGTTCGCAGGTTCTGCATCGCAGCCTTGATCTGCATTTCGACGGTCCAGCCGAAGTTGCGATCAGCCATCTCCAGTGAGCGCAGCGACGTCGTGCGAATGGCGCGGAACGGCCCGAGATCGGTATAGCGCACGCCCCAGAACGTCCGGATCAGCCGCGTTGCAAGCCAATTGCCGAACACCTGCGGCAAGGTCAGCGCGCCACGCTCGCGGTTACCGAGAACGCGAGAGCCGACGACCATGTCGGCGCTGTCTCTTACGATCGGATCGACAAGCCGCAACATTTCCGCCGGCCGATCGCTGTAGTCACCATCGAGGAACACGATCACGTCCGACGGATCGACGGCGTCGATCCCGGCGAGGCACGCAGCGCCGTATCCGCGTTCCGGCTGCAGGACGACGTCGGCGCCGTGCGCCTGCGCAACCTCAGCTGTTCGGTCCGTCGAGCCGTTGTCGGCGACCACAACCTGATCAACCCACTCCGGGATGTCGGCGATGACCCGGCCGATCGCGCGCTCCTCGTTAAGCGCGGGAATTATGCAGACAATGCGGGCGCCGCTTCGCATTCGAGCTCGTCCTCGATCTTTAGACTGGGTGACGTGATCTACGCCCTGAGGTGAGAGCACGGTTCATGAATGCAGCATGAAAGCGCGATCACGGAGCATCACACGTTTGTGCGTCCGCTCAGATCAATCGCATCCACGGCGCGGAGCGCGAACCAGACGGCAAAGATCCCCACAGGAATCGCACCCGCAAGAAACCCGGTGAGCACGCCGGCCGCCCCGAACAGGCCACTCAGAACAATAACGATCGGGATCGTACTGACCGTGGCCCGAGACCAGTTGATGAGCGCTGAGACGTGCGGTTTGCCAAGCGCGTTAAAGACGGCGTTCGAGACAAACATGGCACCGAGGAACGCGAACAGGGGTGCAAGCCAGCGGCAGAACAGCAGCACCAGCTCTGCCGTCTCACCTTCGGCGCGGAAGGCGGCGGCGATCGGTTCGGCAAAGAGGGCGAGAAGCGCCCATGCAATGAGCGTGAAGCCGACGGTAACGCGGACGGATTCGATCACCGCTTCCCGCATCCGCGCCCGGTCGGCGACACCGAAGTTCTGCCCGATGATCGGCCCGACGGCGCCGGTGAGCGCGAAAATCGCCCCGAACGCGACGGGCAACAGCCGCCCGACCAGAGCCCAACCCGCGACGGCTGCATCGCCGTAGGCTGCAATTGCGCCCGTGACATAGGCCTGCCCAAACGGCGTTGCGAGATTGGTTGCCACGGCCGGGACGCCGACCCTGCCGAGGCGGACCGCATCTTCGGCAAGGCGCGCTGGCTCCGGCTTGCCAATCAGGTCGTGCACAACGATCGCACCGTAGAGCCCGACGCCCATCCCGACGCACCGAGAGACGGTGGTCGCCGCCGCTGCGCCAAACAATCCGTAGTCGAGATAGAGGATCAGGATGGGATCGAGCACGACGTTCACGAACGCGACCGAGAGCGTCACGTACATCGCGCGTCTTGCATCGCCGACGCTGCGCAGGATTGCGCCCATCATGATCGCCATCGTCAGCATCGGCATCGAGATGAGCAGCAAGCGGGTGTAGTCCGAGCCGAGCGACAACGCGCGGCCGTCGGCACCGAGCACGCCGAGGAGGGTCGGCACGAACGGCGCAACACTCAGCGCCACTGTCACGCTGACGAGCCCCGAAAGGATCGCGGCATGCACCGCGAGACGGCGGGCTTCGTCCCGGTCACCGCGTCCGAGTTCGGGCGAGATCACGGCCGACGCGCCGATCGACAAGCCAATACTGACGGCAATCATAATGAAGAGCAGCGAACTCGCGTAGCCGACCGCGGCGACGATCGCGACGTCATCGAGCATCGACAGGAAGAAGATGTTTGCGAGATCGCCGACGAAGATCGCGACGAGGCCGAGTGCGCCGGCCCCCGTCATCGCAAGAATGTGCCGGCGCAATGAACCGGTGACGAACTTGCCCTTCGACAAAGCTCCCCCGCGGTCGTCACTCGGCGTTTCGATGGACATGACCGGTCAGTGTCCGCGGCTTGAGAGAGGCCGCATCACTCAGACGCTGCGGCGCGATTTGATGGCGGCGGCAAGCGTCCCCTCGTCGAGGTAGTCGAGTTCGCCGCCGACGGGCACGCCTTGTGCGATATGCGAGATCGAAACGTCGGCCTCGGCTAGTGCGTCTGACAGATAATGCGCGGTTGATTGCCCCTCGACGGTCATGTTCAGCGCGAGCAGCACTTCGCGGACTTTGTCGTCGGACGCCCGCGCGATAAGACCGGAGATGTTGAGATCATCCGGTCCGATCCCATCGAGCGGTGAGATGTGCCCGCCGAGGACGTGATAGCGCGCTGACAGCACGCCCGCCCGTTCCAGCGCCCAGAGATCGCCGACGTCTTCGACGACAACGATCAGTGCCTCGTCCCGTTTGTCGTCCTGGCAGATCGTGCAGGGATCGGTCGTGTCGATGTTGCCGCAGATGCTGCAGGTCGAGAGCTTATCGGCTGCCTCGCGGAGCGCTTCGGCGAGCGGAAGCAGCAGATCGTTGCGGCGTTTGACGAGCGCCAATGCCGCCTTCCGCGCAGACCGGTGACCAAGCCCGGGCAGCCGCCCCATGAGCTGGATCATCCGGTCGATCTCGGGGCCTGATGTGCTGCGTGCCATGGGACGGTCCTACCACCGCGCTCGAGATTCGGACATGGTGCGGCCGGGCGGCATGGCGCCGCCCGCAAACCTAGAGAGCAGCGGCATGGCGCCACCCGCAAACCTGAAGATCAGCGGCAACGGGGGGCAGCGCCGTTCAGGTAGCGCCGCCTAGAGCGCCCGCATTCCGCACAACAAGCACGACCGCGACGCCGATCAGACCGATAAAGAACGCCTTCCGGAACGCCCGGTTCGAGAGGCGATCTGAAATGCGCTGCCCGATCACTATGCCGAGGAAGGCCGGGAGTACCGCTGCCGCCGAGATGATCGCAAGCGGCTGATCAAGCAATGCAACCCGCGTGAGGCCGAGCCCGAGCACCGCAGTCGAGAACGCGAACAGGATCCCCATCGCCTGCCGCATCTGCGCCCGCTCCAGCCGCAGCGCTTCGAGATAAATGAGGCCCGGCATGATGAACGTGCCAGTGAGCCCGGTGATGATGCCGTTGAAGCCGCCAAGCAACGGTCCGAACCAAGCTTCATGACGACCAACCGGCGGCGGCGTGATCTCGAAGAGCCCAAACGCGGCATAGAGGATCAGCAGCGTGCCGAGCAGCATGGCCAGCGGTGGGCCCGGGACAACAGCGAGCAAAGCCGTGCCAGCGAACACGCCGATTGCGATAGTGATCAACATGGGCCCGAGCCGCTTCAGAAGCGGCGTGAGATAGCCGCCGGAGACGGCCTGCCAGATGTTCGTCAGTAACGCCGGCAGAACGACCAGCGCGACGGCCGTCTTAAACCCGGCTGTCGCGGCCAGAACGCTTAGGGCCACCGTCGGTAAGCCGAAGCCGACGATGCCTTTTACGATCCCTGCTGCCAGAAACGCCGCGAGCGTGAGAGCAAGCAGCCCGAGGTCAGGCACGTGTCTCGTCCGCCGGCACCTGACGCGGCCCGGCAATGCGTTCCCAGTTCGCCTCCGCGATCACCGCGAGGCAGATGACGACGATCGCGAGCACCTGCCATCCCGACAGCGACGTGCCGAGGAAGACGACGGCAAGCGCTGCTGCGATCACGGGCTTCAGGAAGAACAGATACATCGCGCGGGTGAGATCGGGCGCGGCGGCGAGACCGCCGATCCAGAGCCATTGCGTCAGCGTCGTGTTGTAGAGCGCGAGGACAACGATCGCCGCCGCAGCCGG